>JANWHR010000230.1 GCA_025450355.1 Micropepsaceae bacterium | reverse complement strand
GGCGTCAAGCTGCAGGGGAATATCACCTGGTTTGATAATTTCTGCGTTCTGCTGCGCCGCGACGGCCAGGTGCAGCTGGTTTACAAACATGCGATATCAACCGTGATGCCGATCGGACCCGTTCAGCTCCAGGATCACGAACCAGCCGGGGCGGCCGAGTCCTGAGCCGCAATCCACCGGCCGCCCCGGCAAAAACCCGCGGATCCGCCACCCACGCCAGGCGGAATGCGGTGGTTCTGCATGTGGCGCGAAAATCGGCCCCACGGGCCGGCCGCGCCGAAGAATCAAGGCTCGAAGAAGCGGTCGCCCTGACGGCGGCCATCGGCCTCACCGTCGTTCATCGCGCCATTGCGCCCATCGCCCGGCCCACGCCGGCGACGCTGATCGGATCGGGGAAAGTCGAGGAATTAAAGGCGGTTTGCCACGCCACGGAGGCTGAAGTTGCCATTGTCAACTCCACGCTTTCTCCCGTGCAACAGCGCAATCTGGAGCGGGCCTGGGGCGTGAAAGTGCTGGATCGGACAGCATTGATTCTGGAGATTTTTGGCGAACGGGCCAAGACTCGGGAAGGCCGCTTACAGGTTGAACTTGCCCATCTGACCTGGCAGCGTTCACGCCTGGTCCGCAGCTGGACCCATCTGGAACGGCAACGCGGTGGCTTTGGCTTCCTGGGCGGCCCCGGAGAAACCCAGATCGAAACCGATCGCCGGCTCATTGGCGATCGCATCGCGAAGATCAAGTCCGAGCTGGAGGAGGTCAAACGCACGCGCGGCCTGCACCGCCGCGCGCGCAAGCGCGTGCCCTATCCGGTGATCGCTCTGGTCGGTTACACAAACGCGGGGAAATCCACCCTGTTTAACCATTTAACGTCTGCCGAAGTGGTCGCGAAGGACATGCTGTTTGCGACCCTCGATCCCACCATGCGGGGACTGAAACTGGCGTCGGGGCGGCGGATCATCCTGTCGGATACGGTTGGCTTCATTGCCGAGCTGCCGACGCAACTGGTCGCGGCGTTTCGCGCCACTTTGGAGGAAGTCCTGGAAGCCGACATTATCCTGCACGTGCGCGACATCGCGCACGAAGAAAGCGAGGCGCAAAAATCCGATGTGATGAAGGTCCTCCACGAGCTCGGGGTGAATGAGGATGAGCGCGCGATCGTCGAAGTGTTGAACAAGGTTGATCTGCTCGAGCCCGACGTGCGCGACGCGCTGCTTGCACGAAACCGGGTCAGGGGCGGCAAAAATGCTGCGGAGCCGATCGCGGTGTCGGCGCTGACGGGGCAGGGCACGGACGACCTTTTGCGCCTTCTCGATTTGCTGCTCGGCCAGGCCGAGACAATCGTTCAGGTGACATTGGCGCCGGAGGATGGCGCGGCAATTGCGTGGGTTTACGCCAACAGCCGGGTTCTGGAGCGCGCGGATAGTGAAAAATCCGTTCGCCTGCTGATTGCAGCCGATGCAGCAAATCTCGACCGCATCGCCGCCCGGCTTGGCGATCATCCCATCGAAATTGTAGACCCAACCCGGCGCCGCACGGCCACATCCTGATCTGGCCGCTTTCCCGGCTATTGGCCCGCTTTTTCCCGTCGTTTCGCCTCGTCCCAAAGCGCTTCCATTTCCGCCAGTGAAGCATCGGGAAGGGAACGGCCCTGTGCCTGAATACCGGCTTCTATGGCCCCAAATCTCCGGACAAATTTCGCATTGGCCCGGCGCAGGGCATCCTCGGGATCGAGCTTGAGGTGGCGGGCGAGATTGGCCATCGCAAACAGCAGATCGCCGAATTCCTCGACGACTTTTTCCCGCGGCAGCGATTCCGCCGCTTCGGCAAGTTCTCTCGATTCTTCCACGATCTTGTCTGTGACATGCATCGCATTGGGCCAGTCAAAACCAACCTCAGCGGCCCGGTTCTGTAGCTTGATTGCCCGCATCAGCGCCGGAAGAGCGGCCGGAATGTCGTCCAGCAGCCCCGTCCCGCGTCCGGATTTCTGCGCGCGCTCCTGACGCTTGATTTCCTCCCAGGCGCGCGACACGCCGGAAGCGCCGGCAACCTCTGACGTGCCGAATACATGCGGATGACGCCGGATCATCTTGGCGCAGATCGCTTCAACCACATCGGCGAACGCAAACAGGTTCTGTTCGCTCGCCATCTGGGCGTGAAAGACAACCTGCAGAAGAAGATCGCCAAGTTCATCTTTCAGCGCCGGGTAATCGCGGGTCTCGATCGCTGAGGCCACCTCATAGGCTTCCTCAATCGTGTAAGGCGCGATGGTCGCGAAATCCTGTTCCAGGTCCCAGGGACAGCCGGTTTCCGGATCGCGGAGCTTGCGCATGATTTCCAGCAAGCGGGCAATATCGCCGGGAGCGGGGGCTTTTTCGGTCATTCCGCTGTGTCGCGGATGCGCAGCGGTCAGTCAATCAGTGCTACCGGTTCAGAAATGCGTATAAGCAATATTATGGGCAATAATTCCAAAATCACCGGAGGGCTTGCGGCGGTCTGAATCGGCCCTAAAGATCGCCGCTCCGGAGGCCCAAAATGACCATAGACGCGCAACGCTATCACCGCATCCTCACCACCCATGTCGGTAGTCTGCCACGGCCCGACGGGCTTTCCGAAATCATGGCCGGAGGTCCGCCTTATCCCGAGAGCTACCCCAAAACTGTGCGCCAGGCCGTTCAGGACGTGGTCCGGCGCCAGGTAGAATGCGGAATCGATATCGTCGATGATGGCGAGCAGTCCAAACCCGGATTCATCACCTACATCCATGAGCGGCTTGGCGGCATGGAAGCCCGGACCGACAACCCGCCGCAACTGGACACACGCGAAAAGCGCGCCTTCCCCGAATTTTACGCTCAGGGACACTCCGGGTCGCGGCCACCACCCATGCTTTGTACAGGCCCGGTGCGTTACACCGGCCAGAAACAGCTCCAGACCGATATTCAAAATCTGAAGGACGCCTTGCGGGGCATGAGCGTCGAAGACGTGTTTATGCCCGCGGTTTCCCCGGGCCAGATCGTCCGCTATCACCTCAATCGGTACTATCCGTCGGACGATGATTTCCTGGTCGCAGTCGGTGAAGCCATGCGTGATGAATATCAGGCGATCATCGGCGCCGGATTCATGCTCCAGATCGATGACCCGCATCTCGCGATGCATTACATGCTGGAGCCCAGTCTGCCGGTCGAGGATTGCCGCCGCTGGGCCAGTCATTACGTCGAAATTCTCAATCACACGCTGCGGGATCTGCCCATCGGCCGCATCCGCCATCACACCTGTTACGGCATCAATATGGGGCCCCGCGTTCATGATCTGGAATTCCGGCACCTGATCGACATCGTGCTGAATATCCGCGCGCACTACTATTCGTTTGAGGCGGCCAATCCGCGCCACGAACACGAATGGCGCCTGGGGGAAGACGCCAAACTGCCGCCGGGAAAAGTCATCATTCCCGGGGTAATCAGCCACTGCACGGTTCTGGTCGAGCATCCCGAACTGGTCTCGGAACGCATTCAGCGCTTTGCGCGCGCGGTGGGCCGCGAAAACGTCATTGCGGGCGCCGATTGCGGATTCGCGTCCATGCCGCGCGCAGTGCCTGAAGTACACCCCACGATCGTGTGGGAAAAATTCAGAAGCCTGTCCGAAGGCGCCCGACTCGCTTCGCGCGCGCTGTGGAGTTGAGCAGGACCGCGGGCTGGAAGCCCGCGGTCCGTTATAATGGCGCGGTTACCATCATGCCGTCGTAGGCGGGTTCGACACCGGGCGGAAGTTCGGCTGCGAGCTTCGCGTAGTCGATCTCGATGTTGAAATTGGTTAACACGGCGTGCCGCGGCTTCACCCGATCGATCCAGCGCAACGCAGTTTCGACAATCGCATGCGTCGGATGCTGATGATAACGCAGCGCATCCACAATCCAGGTGTCGATGCCCTGCAAGGCCTGGAACGCAGTATCGTCCAGTTCGTTGACATCGGCCGAATAAGCCAGACCGCCGAAGCGGAAGCCCAGCGAATCGATTGGCCCATGCCGCTGCCGAAAGGCGCACACCGGAATCTCGCCGCCCGCTCCATCGATGCCGAAAGACGCAAACGGTTCCGGGATTTCATGGGCCGTGAGGATGGCCGAATAACCGTTCATGGGTTCAAAGCAGTAAGCGAACTGCCGCTTCAACTGATCCATGGTCGCCCGATCGCCATGCATCGGGATTTTCTTTCCGTGCCCGAAGGTCAGCGGACGCAGATCATCGATCCCGTTGGTCTGATCGGCGTGGGGATGGGTCATCAGTACCGCGTCCAGCCGTGAACAGGCCGTATCGAGTAATTGCTCCCGCAGATCGGGCGAGGTATCGACAAGAACAGCCGTCTGTCCGCGCCGCAGCAGCAATGAACAGCGACGGCGCCGGTTTTTCGGATTTTGGGGATCGCAAGCGCCCCACTCGCCGCGGCCATCCGTACCGCCAAGCCTGGGAACACCCGCCGACGAACCGCAGCCCAGAATCACCGCTTCCAGAACATCCGCCGCCATTCAGATTGCCGGCCTTGCTTTCGCAAACAGGCGAAAGAAATTGTCCGTGGTCGCCTGCGCCAGCTCATCTCCGCTGACTTCCTTCAATTGCGCGAGCATGGCGGCGGTATGCACCAGAAATGCCGGTTCATTGCGTTTTCCCCGCAGCGGTTGCGGCGCCAGAAAAGGACAATCGGTCTCGACCAGCAGCCGATCCAGCGGCACTTCCTTCAGCGTGGCGCGGAGCATGTCGGATTTCCGGAAGGTCGCTATGCCCGAAACGGAAATATAAAATCCCAATTCCAGCGCGGCGCCCGCCAGTCTTGCCGTGCCCGTGAAGCAGTGAATCACGCCTGCAAACCTTCCCCGCGCCTGCTCTTCTTCAAGGATTGCGATTGTGTCGTCCTCGGCATCGCGCGTATGGATCACAACCGGCAGTCCGCTGGCCCGCGCCGCCGCGATATGGCTGCGGAAATTGGCGATCTGCGCCTCGCGCGGACTGTGTGCGTAATAATAATCCAGTCCCGTTTCACCGAAGCCTATAACTTTGGG
>JANWHR010000229.1 GCA_025450355.1 Micropepsaceae bacterium | reverse complement strand
TTCGCGAAGCCGATGTTCACGTCCCGGAATGCGTTCTCGACCAGTTTTGCGAGTTCTGCCGCGCGTGCATTGGTCAGCAGCAACTCGCCCTTGACGAAGCTCTGGTACAGCCCGGCGGCGGCGGCGGCGCAGCCGGGCGAAATGCCGCCAATGATCCGGTCGTTGTCGGTGAGCTCGCGTAACACGCTGCCCGGCAGAACGCGTTCGGGGCAATGCGCGACATGGATATCGGCATGATCGCGCAAGGGCTCGGGAAGTGTCAGGTCAGGCCGTAGTTCGCGTATCCACGCGCAAATCTGCTCCGTCGTCCCGACCGGAGATGTCGATTCGAGAACCACGAGGTTGCCCCTGGTCAGCACCGGCGCAATCATCCGGGTCGCCTGACGCACAAAGGCAAGTTCTGGCTTGTGGTCCTCCGTGAACGGAGTAGGCACCGCAATGATGAACGCATCCGCGGATTCAACTTCCGATCGGGCTTTCAGCTTGCCGGCGGTCACGGCGCTCTGCACCAGCATGTCCAGATCCGGTTCGACGATGTGAATGCGCCCCTTGTTCACGACGTCAACAATCGACGGATTGACATCGATGCCTGTCACGTCGAATCCGCGGCTGGCGAAAACCGCCGCCACGGGCAATCCTACGTATCCAAGGCCGAGTACGGAGATTTTCCGGAATGTGGGGCCAACGCTCAATTCGCGGGCGTAATCAACGAATCCGTTCATCTGCGGTCTTCCTCAAGAAGCGATGCGATGATGCGCTCGCACGCCCTGCCGTCGCCATAGGGGTTGTGAATGGCGCTCATTGAGTCATGCAGTTCCCGGTTGTCAAGGATTTCCGTTCCCGCGCCCACGATCGCCTCGGTGCCGGTCCCGACCAGTCTGACCGTACCGGCGGCGACCGCCTCTGGCCTTTCCGTTACGCTGCGCATGACGAGGACGGGTTTACCCAGGGAAGGTGCTTCCTCCTGAATCCCGCCGCTGTCCGTAAGCACGAAATGGCAGGCCGAAAGCATGAAAACAAATTCCAGATAATCGAGAGGTTCAATCAGCCTGATATTCGGATGCCGGTCCAGTTGCCGGAATGTTGCGCGGACGTTCGGGTTCAGATGGACAGGGAAGACGATCTCGACATCGCCGCGTTCCGCCAGCCGGCTGAGTGCGGCGCAGACGTTGCGAAAACCTTCGCCAAAGCTTTCACGCCGGTGGCAAGTGACCAGGATCATCTTCCGTCCGGAATCGAGAAAGGAAAAGCGATCGCGCAAACCGCTGAGAATCGATTCATCCCGCAAGGGCCCGTTTGTCACGTCAAGCAGGGCATCGATCACCGTATTTCCAGTGACGATGACATTTTCAGGTCTGGCGCCTTCGCGGAGCAGATTTTCGCGCGCACCGGCAGTCGGTGCATACAGCCGGTCAGCGATGGCATCCGTCAGCTTCCGGTTAATTTCCTCGGGCCATGGCGCGTAAAGATTTCCTGTGCGCAATCCGGCTTCAACGTGTCCGACCGGAACCTTGTGGTAATAGGCGGCAAGGGTGGTCGCGAAAGTCGTGGTCGTATCACCGTGCACAAGAACGCGGTCGGGTTTGTTTTCCCGGATCAGCCCGTCCACGCCGCGAAGTACGCGCGAAGTGAGATCGCCAAGCGACTGGCCGGGTTCCATGAGGCTGAGATTGACGTCGGGGTCGATGGCGAATAGCCGGAACACCTGCTGGATCATCTCGCGGTGTTGACCGGTCGAACACACCGTAACCGCAAAATGCGGGCTGGCTTGCAGGCGCCGCACGAGGGGGGCCATTTTTATGGCTTCCGGCCGCGTCCCGACCACCACCAACATATTTCGCATAATGCTGACCTTATCCGTAGCATCGGCGGCGCGCGTACGATGCGCGCGCAATTTAAATCAAGAATGGTTGGATTAACCTTAATTTCGCAAATTCAAGCCGTGGAAATCTCATGCTTCCCCGGCAATTCTTGCGGCGGTTCTGTTTCGTCGAGGCAAACCCAACCAACCGGTTCGATATATTTACGCCGTGACTTACAAGAGTGGTTTTTCTGAGATTGGCCACCGCGAAGACCTCATTGTTTTATCGAGTTGCGGGAACGTATGCTTCCCGGCCTCCGGGCTGAACCGGTCGCGGAAATATGTGAGGGTGAGCGTGAGCATTCAGGTCGCACGTTGGAGAAATTCACGAGCCATGCGAGTCGCGGCCATCCGCTGATGAAAGCCGGGCAGATTTTACGGGACCTCGGAAACCGGATTCGAACGTGAAATCCTGGCTGATTACCGGCGGCTGCGGGTTTATCGGTTCCAATTTCGTTCGCATGGCGGCGGAGATGGAAGCCGGCAGAATTGTCGTGCTCGATTCTCTGACTTACGCCGGCAGTCTGTCCAATATCGCGGAACTGACGACGCGGGGCAGGGTTGAATTTTGCAAGGGGGATATTTGCGACGGCGCTCTCGTGAACGACTTGTTCGGTGTCCACGGTTTCGACTGCGTCGTTCATTTTGCCGCGGAGAGCCATGTCGATAGATCAATCCTGGGGGAACGGCCATTCCTGCGCACAAACATCGAGGGCACTTATGTCCTGGTGGATGCCGCCCGTCGCGCCTGGCGCAATGATCCGCATGAAAAACGCTTCATTCACATCTCGACGGATGAAGTATTCGGCGATCTTGGACCTGACGATCCGCCGTTTGCGGAGGGTACGCCATATCGGCCCTCGAGCCCATACGCGGCATCGAAAGCCTCCGCTGACCATTTGGTGCGGGCGTGGCAGCGAACATTCGGCCTGCCTGCGATTATCACAAACTGCGGCAACAATTACGGGCCGTGGCAATTTCCTGAAAAACTGATACCGCTGATGATCCTGAATGCAATCGAGGGTCGCGAGCTGCCGGTCTATGGCGACGGGAAACAGATGCGCGACTGGCTGCACGTGGCGGATCACTGCCGGGCCATCATGACCGTCGTCAATCGGGGTGAAATCGGCGCGACCTATTTGATCGGTGGCGACGACGCGCGCACGAATCTTGACGTCGTGCATCGTATCTGTTGGGCGGTTGATGCGGAGCTCGACCGCGCGCCAGGTACTTCAGCCAAACTCGTGCGTCACGTGGCCGACAGGCCGGGGCATGACCGGCGCTATTCCCTTGATGCCGCCCATTTGAAGACGAGTCTCGGCTGGCGGCCGGTGGAAAATTTCGAGACTGCTCTGCCAGCCATCGTTCGGTGGTATGTTGAGCATAAGAACTGGGCCAATGAGCTGAGAACAGGTGCATACCGGCAGTATTACGAACGCCAGTACGCAGGGCGCTGAAGCGATGGCGGAATCACTTTCAATCGTAGTTCCGGTTTACCGTTCCGCCGCCATCCTGCTGGAATTTTACCGGCAGGCAAACGATGCAAACGATACAATCGCCATTCGAGATCATCATTGTCGAGGACAGCGGCGTGATGAATCCTGGGAAGTCATCAAGGAATTTGCGGCGCACGATGCGTGCGTACGCGGCTTCCGGTTTGGCCGTAACGAGAAATGTCTAATTGATGTTAATTTCTCTCAGCGGCAAACGACACGTCCGTGGTGGCGGACAGATTCGGTTTCGGCTGGCCGTTATGGCCGGTCCTGATCGCGAAGCGCATTGGGCATACTGAGCGCGATCAGCTTCGCCTGGTCGCCTCGCTTATCGACGTTTCCACGGATCCGGTAGAGATCGATCTCCGGCGAAACGCGATCGTTACGGTAAATCAGCTCCCATCGGTCTGGATAGAGCTGCCGCGCCTGCTCCAACTGGCCGATATGCGCCCACGCATCCCGTGCCGGATCACGTCGAAGGATTACGAGCGGGATGGAATATTTATCGATTTGCTGCATGACCTGTTGGGGTGTCTGAAACAGCGGAAGGTAATCCTGCCTGTTATAGCCTCCACCGCCCAAAAGCCGCGAGCCGCGGACGGCAAACAGGCTTGGGCGGCGCGGGTCGATCATTGCGAGCTCGACAATTGCGCTGCCTTCATCCTGATTGTTTGTCGCGATAAGAACCGCGGGATTGATGGGGTTGCGATTTGCCCAGACCTGGCGGGCCATTACGGCGTAGGGCGGCGGCGTGACCCTGGTCCTTACGGTAAGCGCGGATGGCAGAATTGAGCCCAGCAAAACAACCGCGGCGGCGTCTATCGCGACCGCAGCGCGCACGCCGGTAAACCTGAGCATCGCGCCAAGGCGCGTAACAGACACTTGTATTCCCCATGCAGCCAGAACGAGGAGAGGCGCCAACAGCGGTGCAAGGTAGCGGTCCTGGATGGCGGCCGGCACGATACTCTGAAACAGCCACACGGCAGCGGCGAGCGCGGCTGCGCCCACCAGGCCATTTGAAGGGCCTTTGTGCCCCCGCAGCACTGCGACGAAACCGATTGCCGCCGCAATCAGAATCAGCGGCCCGAAATTATACCACAGGATGAGTGAGTTTTCCCGGATGGCCGTCTGGAAATAGTCAATGCCCCAATGGAAGCGAAATCCCAAAGCGGCGCGTCCAAAGCTGACCCAATACCACGGGCCGGTGAGGACGGCGACGATCGGGAGTGGAAGCCAGAACGACGGCTTGCGCAAAAAGTCATAGCGATGTCCGATGACGATGGCGAGCGGCGGCAGCAAAGCAAGCGCGGCGCCCGTGCCTTTCACCAGCATGGCGAAACTGGCGATCAGGGCGAAAGTTAGCGAATAAACGGTCCGGCCGGTGTCCAGATACCGGACAAAGCTTGCCATCGCTCCAAAACAGAGCAGGGCGATCGGAATGTCGAGCATCAGCTTGCCGGCAAAATTCTGGATGGTCGGAGCGATGATGAATGCCAGAGCCGTGCAACCGGACAGGATTCGCCCCATGCCGCGCCGGCAGAAGAGATAGAGCGCGAGCGCGATTGCAGCAGTGACCAGCCCCGCGAGGACGACCACGGATATGCGCCCGGGGGAGAAGACGAACATCCAGGCGGCTTCGACAACATAGTAGGCCGGGCCCCAGCCGCCGAATCCGAGGAGCGGATAATGGCTGTGATAGAGCTTTAGATAATTCAGTGGGTTCGGCAGGCCGGCGCGGAAATAGTCGTGAATGAACAGACCGGAGATGTAGTGGGACGTATCGTCATCGGCGATCTCGGCCGAGAAACTCCCCAAACCCCACTGGATGGCCAGCACCAGAGCCGTTAGGACACACGCCACAACGGCTGTTTCGGCCCACCCGGCACGTTTCATCGATCCGGTCGGAAACCAACTGCTCACGTCCGCTTTGCCCCAATCTGGTAATAGGCTTTCTTCGCCTGCCTGAACAACGCAGAGTCGGCCGGAAGCACGGCGCGGATCATCTGTTCGCTTCCCGTCGTGACCGCTTTCAGTGCCGAGGCGATCGGGTCGCGCAGAAAATAATGCAGAAAGTACCTCCGCAACTGCGCTGCGGATTTTGCGCCGCCATTGTCGCCATATTTGGCGACGTAGGGCGAGAAGTCCGGATACAGGCTGTCAACGCCATGGAGCGTCGTCTTCATGAAATTTCCGATCAGAAGGTCATCGAAGATTTCGTGCTGGATGCAGGTCATGAAGGAGCTGCGCGGTGCTTCGAACGTTATGCCCCGGCGGCGCAAAGCCGGATTTAAATCGACGATGTGCGATTTGCCGCCAAACCTGACCTCGATGAACCCAAAGCGGGAAGCGAGGTGGCGCCGCGCGCGAAAATAGGAATTGATCATTTCTGCGTCCGCTTTGGTCAGCGGATCGGACCAGTTGTCGCCAAACTGCTCCGGCGCTTTGATGTGTCGCGGTGTCCGCGGCGGTTTGATGCGGGTGATTTCGCCGTTTTCCGCATTTACCCGAACGAAGGCCGGCAGCACGCGTGGCCCGCCGGGGCGCGCAGCGGTCTGATAGTCGTCAAGTTCGGGGATGAAAGCATTTGCCCAGGCGCTGTCCTGCCGTTGATAGAAATGAAAGCCCGAGAACGGAATGACATGGTTTGCCCCATGCATCAGGGCTGCCCGTTGCGCCCGCGGCGCAATCGGCCGCCGTGCACGTTCGGGATCCGCGAGCTTCCGGCCATCCGGATCGAACAGGTTGATCATGTCCGCGCCGCCCCAAGCGTGCAGCGCGCACAGAAACACGGTTTTGTACTGCCGCGCGATCTGGCGAACACGAAGTGATGCGCCGTAGTCTGGTGAATCATTGGTGTTCACGATCAGCGTGCCGCCAACATCGATCAGCAGGATCGAATCCTGGTTCTGGTTCGCGATCGAATAGACCTTGATGCGGTCCGACAGCGTGACCCAGGTTCGATCCTTCAAAATCCCGACGTTGTGACCCAGTGCCTCCAGTTCGCGACGGATGCGTCCGCCGCGATGATCGGAAAGGAGAAGCTGACCGCCGGTGAGTTGCGGAAGCGATTCGACGTTCAGGTGATCGGGATGACCGTGGCTGAGCCAATGGAATTTCGCCTGGCGGATGGCGTCGATCTGCGCGGGGGGAATGGCGTAATCATGGGCCCAGCTGCCAAAATAGGCATCATCATTGATCCAGGCGTCGGTGGTTAGGACCGGGCCGCCATCATAGGTAATGACTATGGCGCTTCCGATTGAATCAAATCCAAGCATGCTGTCTCAGGAGTGTCGTGCGATTTTACCATAGCGCATGAATCGCCTCTGGTCATTCGGAGATGCCGGTGAACAGGTGCCCAGCGACGTTCTGCTATTGGGCAAAGTGTGCTGACATATTCGGCCGGTTGCCCAATCAACTTTTCCAGTGGCCGCCGCCCGAAGCGAACCGCGAATGCTGTTACGGCAAATGAGGGCCTTGGCTTGCCGCAGCCTCTCGCACCTGTGCTAAGAATGTGCAATCTTCGGAAAAGGTGGCCCGGTCCATGGATCATCCCTGCGAATTAACTATTCTGATGCCTTGCCTCAACGAGGCCGAGACTTTGGCGCGGTGCATCAGAAAAGCGACAACCTTTCTGTCGCAAGCCGGGGTCGACGGCGAAATTCTGATAGCGGACCATGGAAGCACCGACGGGTCTCAAGCCATCGCTGCAAACCTTGGTGCGCGCGTTCTGCCGGTCGCCAGACGGGGCTACGGAAACGCACTTGCTGCGGGTATCCGTGCCGCGCGCGGCAAGTACGTGATCATGGGCGACAGCGATGACAGCTACGACTTCGGAGCGCTGGACGTTTTCGTCTCCAGGCTTCGGGATGGATTCGATCTGGTGATGGGCAACCGGTTCCGTGGGGGGATCCGGCCTGGCGCGATGCCCATACTGCATCGCTTCCTTGGTAACCCGGGCATAACGGCCATCGGCCGCCTGTTCTTCCGTAGCAAATGCGGGGATTTCTACTGCGGCTTGCGTGGCTTCCGTCGGGAGTCGATCTTGAAACTTGACCTCCAGGCCACTGGCATGGAGTTTGCGATCGAAATGGTAGTCAAGGCTACCAATGCCAAAATCAAAGTCACGGAAGTTCCGACCACGCTCGATCCGGATGGGCGCAGCCGGCCTCCCCATCTGAAAACCTGGCGTGACGGGTGGAGAACGCTTCGTTTTCTGCTGCTATTCAGCCCCCGCTGGCTGTTCCTCTATCCTGGTTTCGCGCTTTTTTGCCTGGGACTGATCGGAATGGCATGGCTTCTGCCAGCGACCCGGAGGGTGGGAAGCGTCTCGTTCGACATTCACACGCTGTTATACGCGTCGCTTGCGGTAACCGCCGGCTTTCAATCCATGCAGTTCTGGGTGTTTGCAAAAATCTACGGAACGCGGGTTGGAATTGTCCCCCGGGATCCTTGGTTTCGGCGGGTGATTGGCGCTGCGACTCTCGAAATTGGGCTAATTACCGGTATGATTCTTTTGCTCATTGGCTTGGTACTTGCAGTACTCGCGGTGTCGGCCTGGGACTCGGCGGGATTTGGCGAGCTGCCATATGCGCAGACGATGAGACTTGCAATTCCATCGGCCACTGCAATCATGCTCGCCTTTCAGACCGCATATGGCGCCTTTTTTGTCAGCGTACTGGAGATCCGCGCAAACTCAGCCGACGAGGTTTCGGTGTCGGGCAATTCACCGCAAATTGAAACGGCGACTCTGGTCCGTGCGGTGGTGGAATAATAGGCGTGCAGCAGATGGGCCTGGGGCCGAAATAGCTTTTGGTCTTCGCGCTTCATTAGGGCTCAGGAATAGGTAACGTCAGAGCATCAGGGATGAGGCAACCAAACGCACAATATAACCTTGCCACGCCCGGGTCGCTCTCCATGAAAATTGCGGCTTCGGTCCGGACCAGGATGTTTGAGGCGTTCATGACCGAATTCATGCCCGATAGGCGGGAAACCATCCTGGATATCGGCGTGACGTCGGACAAGAGTTATACGTCATCCAATTATTTCGAATCGCTCTATCCGTACAAGGATAGAATAACCGCAGCCGGTCTCGACGAAGGCGCGATCACTCTCCAATCGGCCTATCCCGGCTTGAAGTTCGTCTGCGCAAATGCATTAGCCCTTCCGTTTGACGATGGCTCATTCGATCTGATTCATTCATCGGCTGTTCTTGAGCACGTCGGAAGCGCCAAAAATCAGGGCAAAATGATTTCGGAATGTCTGCGCGTTTGCCGTCGCGGAGTCTACCTCACGACGCCCAACCGCTGGTTTCCGATTGAGGTGCATACGGGAATTCCGCTTGTTCACTGGTTGCCGAAGACTTGGGGCCGATCGGTTTTCAGATCTGTGGGCTACGAGTTTTTCGC
>JANWHR010000228.1 GCA_025450355.1 Micropepsaceae bacterium | reverse complement strand
GGCCGTTGACGTTCACCGTCCATCCCAGAGCGGCACTGAGTGCGTTCTGATTGACTTCATTCTGCAAATAGAAATTGGTTTCGTAACTGTGCGAATAATACAGCACTCCGTTCCAGCCGAAGGGCAGGTCCAGATTAAAGCCAAAATGATAGCGCCATGAAATTTCGTACGCCGGTTCGCGAGTTGGAATTTCCTCGGCCAGATCGTAGCCCACGCGCAAATTGGTTGGCGCATTGGTCGGGTAATAGGGATTGACCGTCGGTACGGCGAAGACCTTGACATCGTTGCTGATGCCCTGGCTGTACTGTGGCGGCTGAACTTCCACCACGCGGCGGTTGGCATAAAAGCCCTCGGCAAAAAACGACACCGGTCCGAACAGCCTTTGGTCGAATGTCGCGACAAAGGAGTTCTTTTCCTGTTCTGCCTGTTCCAGGCCGAGCGTCGTGGGATCCACTTCATTGGTGCCCATGTTGGCCGCATTGGCGGCGAATGTCGCCCAGTTGATGGTTGCGGCGCTCGAAGGAGCAAGCGGGCCAACGCCGTTGTTCAGGGCGGCGTTGAAGTTCTGCCCGGCGCCCTTCGGAATCGCCCAGCAGTTGCTGCAGTTGGTGCCGATTGAGGCTCCGCCGGCGGTATTGTGAAATTTTGGACCGCCGACGGTGATCGTTCCGGGTATTGACGAGCCAACGGCGATCTCGTTGTCGAGGCCCCAGGGTGAATAGTTGAGCGTGAAATTGGAATGCACCGTACCTTTGATCGGCTGTTCATGCGTGAATTCATAGGTCAGCGTGATGTCGCCGCCCTCCCAGGTGCGGCCCCACAATTGCGACGCCTGATACTGCTGCCCGCCGCCGTCGGTCGGCGCCTGGACATGCAGCAGCGTCACCGCGCCGTCGTAATTTCGCTTCAGGATCACGTTGATCACACCTGCGATGGCGTCGGAGCCGTAAGTCGCTGACGCGCCGTCGGCGAGGATGTCCACGCGATCAAGCGCCAGGGCCGGAATGATGGAAGGATCAATCGCACAAAGCCCGTCCGCCTGCGGAGGAAATTTCACGCCATCCACCATCAACAGGGTACGTGGGCCGGTCTGGTCCAGTCCGCGAATATTGACCCGCGTCTCGCGTTCCTGATGTCCGCCGGAATTGACCGCGGATGGTCCCGGAGCGGTATTGGCCTGAGGCACCGTGCGGAAAAGATCGCCAATGGTGACACTGCCGGTTTCCGTGAAGTCCTGGGTCCCGAGATTTGTCACCGGCACGCCGACCGCGGCTGTGCCGTGAATGAGCGAACCCGTGATCAGAACCTGCTCCGGCACGGCGCCTGCTTGCGCCATTTGCGCCTGGGCCGTTTCCTGCGCCTGCGCGGCGGTCAGACCCGTCAGTGTAAGGAATGAGGCGGACCCCATAAGGGCCGCGAATCGCGACGTAACCCGATTCATTTTTGCTCCCCCTGTCACGCGCACGTTCGCGCGCTGCTCTCGTGCCGGGGAGCACTGGTTCGTCCTGACCATAGGCAGGGCGAACTACGCAACACTCCCCACGGCAGATGGGGCAGCTTACGTCGGGCTCAACCTAAAATGGATACGCTGTCTCAGAACAATGGCGCAATTTATGGAAATCTGTCTGCCTGTGTCATTTTTGACGCAGACCGGTTGTTTAGGCGAACGACCTTCAGCAGACCACTCCTGATAAAAGATTATAAAAATCTGACGGATAAGAAACGCCAATGATATTAATGGTTAAGCTTCGATGTCGTTGACGGTGTGCTGCTGTTTTCATTCAATTTGGCCCGGTTTGGTCAGGTGGAACAGCACGGCGATGGCTTCCCAAAACGCACAAAAGCCAGAACGGAGAACGACAATGAGACGGTTCAACGCCTCCTTCCTGGAGCTCGCGGTTGTTTACGGGCTTAGCGCATACGGCTTTGGTGAGTTGTGTGTTTTCGGCGGCACCTGGCACAATGCTTCTGCGACCGTGCTGTCCTTTATCGCCGCGGTTTATTGCAGCACGCGCGTCATGGAATGTCTTGCCGCCTGGATCGGCATGAAATGGCGCGAGAGCGTCGCCGCACCTCCGGCAGAGGCCGTCCCTGCGGCTGTTCCGGAACAGGTTGAGCCGCCCGTCTTGTATGTTCATCAGCGACGGACGTTTGCAGCACGCCGCCCTGTTCTGCACGGTGAACGGGCCGTGTTGCGGTAGCGCGTGGCGCTACAGGGTGAGGCGAAGACTGTCGATCACTGCGCCAGGAATGTGCATGGACGAGGTTGAGCGGCAGTCGTAGGTGCTGGTCGACGGGCGCCACTCGCGTTCGGCGGTGAGGGCCACGAGATTGCTGCCGAGAATGCGATAAAGGCTGTCGTCGAAGCGCATGACGTTTACCGGGCCGGCGATCTCGCCACTTTCAACCCAGAATGTTGCGAACCGCGTCATGCCGGTCAGGCGGCATGCGTTGCGGTCCGAGTAGTTGAGATACCAGAGATTTCCGATCAGCAGTCCGGTCCCGAGTGTGGCCAGGATGTCCGTCTGCGCCAGGCCGCCCGCCGCCATTTCCAGCGCGACAGGCGATTCATCGCCATTCGCGCCATTCTGGACGGCGTGGAATTCGATCGCACTGCGCGGCGATGTCAGACAATTCCTGTACTGACCATCACAGATCAGCGGCACCTGATCCGGCCTGATGAAGCCCTCATCCTGAAACGCGGGTGCAAAACCGTCCTTTGTGTTCTCAATCAGGGCGACCATCGGATTGAGACTGGTCTCGCCGCGCGCGAGGCGAATGAGCGGCGTGGTGCCGGTGCGGTGCGCCGCCAGACTGAAACCGCCCCAGCCCAGCATGCCGAGCAGTTCCTCCATCGCGGCGGGCGCAAGGAATGCGCGGTATTCGCCCGGCGCTATTTGTTTGGCCGGACGATCGAGATGCTGGAGTTGCACTTTCGCGGTGGCGAGTTTGGCCGCGAAAGCATCGCTGTCCCAGCGGCTGGCTCCATAAAAAAGTTTCACCGCCTTGTCGCCGTGAAGGTAAAGGCAACCGTCCAGGAGCAAGCTGTGTACCGCGCTCCAGTTTCGTTGGCCGAAACCGTTGGCGAAACCATGCCAGATCGGCCCGGCGGCGTAAAAGCCGACGAAGTCCAGCCCCGCCACCGCATCGAGGATAACCGGCAGGACCAAACTGTCGGGCGGCAAATCGCCGGGGTCGCGGCGCGTTGTTGAAAGAATGGTTTCGTTGATCAGAAAAAGCGGATCCTCGGGTGCCGACGAAAGCGTCTCGCGCAAATTCTCAACGACGGATTGCACACGTTGCCGATCGGCATCGGTTCCGGTAACCGCGAGGCGCCCGGAGACATGCCGGCGGCCGCGGAAAAGTTCGATCGCGAGATAGTGCTGTTCGACCGTTCCGGACTGGCGAATCGCCGCGCGATTGAAACGCACAAAACGGGATCTCTCACCCGAATACCGGGCGAGAAACCCCTCGCCACGCGCGAGCATTCTGCCGATGGCGCCGGCGAGTTGAAAAAAATGCTCCCGCATCACGCGCCGCCGAACACCTGGACAGCGGTGAACAGGCCGGGCGGTGTTGCGTGGCCCACGCGGATCGCCTGGTTTGGCTCGCCTTTTCCACAGGTCGGAGTCCCGAGTACGCGCACTGTGTCCGCACGGCCGAGCGATTTCAGGTTGCGCCAGAAGTTCGCCGACACCCCACGGTAATTCGGATTTTTAACCACCGGCCCCAGTTCGCCATTTCTGATTATCCGCCCACGCTCGCACCCGAACTGGAATTTGTTCCGGCTGTCGTCGATTGACCAGGAATTGTTGGTCTCCATGAAAATTCCGTCCTCGACCTGCGCCACCAGTCCATCGAAGCTGCACAGGCCTGGCTCGACGTTGAGATTCGCCATGCGGTCGATCGGCGGCCGGTTCCAGCTGCACGCACGCGCATTGGCGACGCCGGGCGTGTTGGCGCGCGATTGGCTGAATTCGCTTCCAAGCGCCCGCATCAGCACACCGTTGTGAATCAGAATACAGCGCTCGGCCTGCTGTCCTTCATCGTCACAGGCGTAATTCGCAGCTTCGCCAGGCACTTTTGGATCGAAGCTGACGTTGAGCGCGGGCGACCCGTATTGGTATGAACCAAACATGTCGGGCGTCACGAAGCTGGTGCCGGCGTAATTTCGTTCATCGCCAAGGATGCGGTCCAATTCGAGCGGATGACCGATGGATTCATGAATCTGGATGTACATTTGGTCCGGTGCGAGCAGCAGATCCATCACGCCGGTTGGACAGTCCGGCGCGCTCAGGAGTTCCAGAGCTTCTTCGGCAATGCGCGCTCCCGCGCTCCAGTATCCGAGCTCGTCGAGCTGCTCGAGCCCGCCTTCCCGTATTGTGCCGCCTCGCCCCAACGTTCGTGTTTGTGTCTCACCGTTGGCGGACGCGGAGGCCTCTATTCCGGGCACGATAATTCCGCGGCCTTCGCGGATGAAGTCTCCTGCACTGCTCGCGAAGACCGTTTCTTCATCTGTGAACAACAGGCTCGCCTGCCAATGCGTGATGCGACCGTCGCGCCTGAGCGTATGGGCGAGCTCACGCAGGCGATGCAGTTTGTCCCGCGCAGGCACAGCGTCCCAGGGAAGTGCCGGCGTGCTGATGTGGTCATATTGGCGGCCGGCGATGCGAGGTTTCGGAACGGCGACAAGGTGACCGGCGGAAAGCTTTGCCCAGCGTAGCGACTCCTCGCCGGCACGTTTGAGACCGGAAGGGCCAAGATCCGATGTCGCAGCGTAACCACTGCCTGTCGTTTCGCCTGATCTCGTGACGACCGCGATCATCGCGCCGAGGTCTGCATCGCGCCGGATCGGATCGTCCGTTCCTCGCGTGACACTCAGGAGCTCATGCCGCCGGCGCACCAGCCGGATCGACCATTCATCGCAGACGGGAGCGACCGAAGCAAAGGAGTGCGCGATATCGCCTAGTGAAGTGTTCACGTCAGCCCAACGCGTTGGCCAGGAGCGGCAGACTGCGGTCCATGCGGTAGTCGATGCCGGAATGATTGTCGGAAAATTCTT
>JANWHR010000227.1 GCA_025450355.1 Micropepsaceae bacterium | reverse complement strand
CCGAACTCGGGCGGCTCAAACTACCGCCAGACAAACTCGCACTGGTTGGCTTCAGCCAGGGGACCATGATGTCGCTTTATGTCGGCTTGCGGCGCAGGACCGCGCCCGCGGCGATTGTCGGCTTTTCCGGCGTTCTCGTCGGAGCCGAAACAATCCCCGCGCGCACCGTGCGGCCTCCCGTGCTGCTGGTGCATGGCGATGCCGATCCGGTGGTGCCGCCGCAGGCGCTGTTCATGGCGGCAAATCAGCTCGCGGCCAACGGCATCCCGGTGCAATGGCACATGAGCAAGGGCCTGGCACACGGGATTGACCCCTTTGGTCTGGCGCTCGCCGGCCGTTTCCTGAACGACGCATTCGCGGGACGAACGCCACGGACGGGACCCGTTGCCGCAGGGGGCGGGCGGTAGCCGCCTTCGCGGGGGTTCTTGTGCCGGAGCGCGGCTTTGCTTATGCCGTTTGCCCGAAATGGCCGCGCCGGCCGAACCTGGAGCAAACCGTGAAGATTCATCCCGGGGCAATCGCGCTTCTTTTCGCTCTTTCCGGGTGCACGTTCATGCATGATCAGGGCCCGCAGAACATGCAAACCCAGGACATTTCCATCAACCTCACGCCGCAGACAGCCCAATGCCAGGCGTATCAGGCGGCCGCTCCCAGCGGCCGGTATGATCCGGGACGCAAGATCCTGACGGTGCCGAAAAGCAGGGATTCCCTTGAAATTCTGTGCTCGGCGGAAGGCTATCAGGACAAGCGCGTGGTCCTGATTGCGGATGACAACGCCCTCGGCGGCGCCGGATTCTTCCTCGGTGACTTCGGGCCAGTCGATTACTTCTACAGCTCATATCCCAATAGCGTCGCGATCACGCTGGATCCGGAAAACGTCCCCGGTCCAGCCCGCCAGGCACCGCTGCCGAATTGATCGGAATCATCACCCGCCGGGTGACGGCATGGATGAGTCGTGATCTTCGCGTGTTCCGCCTGTATATTTTGGGCGGCGCAGGCAGTTGCAGGGCGGAATGAACGTTTCCGAGATTTTCATCAAACGGCCGGTGATGACGATTCTCATCACGCTCGCGCTGCTGTTTGCCGGCGTGTTCGGCTATGCGGCATTGCCTGCGGCCGAATTGCCCACAATCGATTTTCCCACTCTGGTGGTTTCGGCGGGGCTCCCCGGCGCCGACGCCGAAACCATGGCGTCGGCCGTTGCAACCCCGCTCGAAGGTCAGTTCTCGCTGATTCCCGGCCTCGACACCATGAGTTCGGTGAACGTACTCGGCACCACACAGATCACCCTGCAATTCAGGCTCGACCGCGATATCGACGCCGCCCAGCAGGATGTGCAGGGTGCAATCTCGGAAGCCGGCAGACAGTTGCCGAACAATCTGCCTTCGCCGCCAACCGTGCGGAAGGTCAATCCTGCCGAAAGCAGCATTCTTCAGATCACGGTCACCTCGCCGACATTGCCGCTGGCGCAACTCGACGAATATGCCGAGACGGTCATTGTACGGGCGCTGTCCACCATCGACGGGGTGGCAAATGTCGATATTTTCGGACAGGCACACCCGGCCGTGCGCATCCAGGTCGATCCGTTTGCGCTGGCGGTGCGCGGGATCGGCATCGATCAGGTTGCAAACGCGGTACGCAACGCCAATGTCGATCTTGCGACGGGCGAATTGGACGGGCGCTCGCGCGCAGCTGTCATCCAGGCCCAGGGACAGTTGGTCAAGGCGAGCGATTATCTTCGCCAGATCATCACTTACCGCAATGGCGCGCCGGTCCGCTTTGCCGATGTCGCGAAAGTCATCGACGGCGTCGATAACCCGCGCCTCGCGGGACTCTATAACCGCAGACTCGGCATCATTCTGGGCGTCAATCGCCAGCCCGGCGTCAATACGATCGGCGTCATCGACAAGATCAAGGCGGCCATGCCGCGCATTCGCGCGCAGCTTCCGCAATCGGTGAGTGTCGAACTGACGCTCGACCGCAGCGATTCGATCCGTGCCGCGGTCCATGACGTACAGATGACGCTGTTGGCCGCGACGCTCCTCGTCGTTGGCGTGATTTTCCTCTTCCTGCGCACCGTGTCGGCCACTTTCATTCCTTCCATCGCGCTGCCGATCACGATTGCAGGCACCTTCGCCGGAATGTCGGCATTCGGATACAGCCTCGACAAACTCTCGCTGATGGCGCTCACCCTTTGCGTCGGTTTCGTCGTCGACGATGCGATCGTGATGCTCGAAAACATCATGCGGCACGTGGAAGCCGGCGAGAATCCTTACTGGGCGGCGCTGAAGGGATCACGTGAGGTCGCCTTCACGATTCTGTCCATGACGCTGTCTCTGGCCGCGGTGTTCATCCCGATTCTGCTGATGGGCGGGATTGTGGGCCGGTTGCTGCACGAATTCGCAGTGACCATCGTCATCGCGATTGTTGTTTCCGGTCTGGTATCGATCACCCTGACCCCAATGCTGTGCAGCCGGATGCTGACGGCCGCGTCCGATGAGGCCCAAAAACGCCACGGCGCATTTTACCGCGGGACGGAATCGGCATTCAACCTGATGCGCGACGGCTATGCGCGATCGCTGCACTGGTCGCTGTCGCACAAACGCGTTCTGCTCGGCGCCTTTGCGGCGAGCATTGTCGCCACCGTGGCGCTGTTTCGCGCGCTGCCCGAGGATTTTCTGCCCAGCGACGACATCGGTCAGTTGACGGCGAACACCGAAGGCGCCAACGGCATTTCCTTTGAGGAGATGATGCGCCACCAGATGCAGGCTGCGCAAATCCTGTGGTCTGATCCCTTCATTTCCGGGGCGATGTCTTCGGTGGGTTCCGGTGGCACGCGCGGCGGATCAAATCAGGGCATGTTCCGGATTGCGCTGAAACCGCGTTCGGAGCGGCCTTCGATCGATGCGATTATGACGGAGCTGCGGCGGAAATTCGCACAGATCCCCGGCATCAACATCTATCTCCAGAACCGGCCGATTCTGACGATCGGAGGTCTCCTGACCAAGGCACAATATCAGTACACGCTGCAGGACACCGACGCGAACGAACTCTACGACGTCGCGACGCGCTTCCAGGACGCGCTGGCGAAAGTGCCGGGCCTCCTCGATGTCAGTAGCGATCTCGATTTGTCCACACCATCCATTCATGTCGATGTGGATCGCGACCGCGCCGCCGCGCTTGGCGTATCGATGCAGGAAATCGAGACCGCGCTTGGCGCATCGTTCGGCGGCCAGCAGATTTCTCTCATCAACACCAACGCCGACCAGATCCGGGTCATTCTGGAACTGCTGCCGCAATATCAGCGCGACGCAGAATCGCTGGGCCGGCTCTATCTCACGGGCGCGGGCTCCAACGGCGGCCTGCTTCCGTTCGGCGCGGCCGGCGCGAGTTCGCTGGTCCCCTTCGGCGCGGTGGCAAAACTTTCGACCGGGACCTCGCCGCTCGCGGTCAATCATTTCGGCGAGCTGCCATCGGTGACGATTTCCTTCAGCCTGCCGCCCGGCGTGGCGCTGAGCGATGCGCTGGGCAAAATCGCGCAGGTGCAGAACCAGATCGGGATGCCCGCCTCGGTTCAGGGTGCCTTCCAGGGGACCGCGCGCGCCTTCCAGGATTCGGTGCAGGGTATGGGATACCTGCTGCTGGGCGCAATTCTCGTCGTCTATATCGTGCTCGGAATCCTCTACGAGAGCTTCATTCACCCGCTGACGATTTTGTCCGGCCTTCCTTCCGCCGCAACCGGCGCGCTGCTCACTCTCTGGCTCTTTGGCCTGCCGCTGACTCTCTATGCCTTCGTCGGCATGATCATGCTGGTCGGGATCGTGAAAAAGAATGCGATCATGATGATCGACTTTGCGCTGGTGCGGGAGCGGGAGCACGGTGTCGATGCGCACACTGCGATCACCGAAGCCGCGCTGATCCGCTTTCGCCCCATCATGATGACCACACTTGCGGCGCTGATGGGCAGTTTGCCGATCGCCCTGGGATTGGGCCAGGGCGGCGCGGGACGCCAACCACTCGGGCTTGCCGTGGTGGGCGGACTGATTCTCTCACAGGCGCTGACCCTTTACATCACGCCGGTGATTTACGGCTATCTCGATGTGGCCAGCAATTGGACAGGCCGTCTGCTGACGCGCAACGTCCCGCAATCGGCGGAATAGCGCCGCATATTGTTTTCCGCACTACCCCATCAAATCGGCGGTGGTGAAAATCGCCGACAGGGCCAACCCCTCCTTGCCCAGGTTCTCCGTCGCCCCTTCGAGACGGTCCACAATGGTGATGATACGTTTGATCGTGCCCCCCTGCGCGCGCACCGCGCGGACGGCCTGCATGACCGAGCCGCCTTTCGTGGTGACGTCCTCGATCAGCACCACGGTCGATCCGGGAGCAAAGTTGCCGTCGATCTTCTGATCGGTGCCGTGCCCCTTCTTTTCCTTCCGCACGACAAAGCCCCTGACCGGGTGATCGGGCCAGCTTCGCGCGCAGACTGCGGCGACAATCGGAACGGCGCCGAGTTCAAGCCCGCCGATCGCCTCTGCATCGCGATCCTGCGCCAGCATGTCACAGATGATCTCCGCGATCAGGGCTGCGCCTTCGGGGTCGAAGCTTGTGGGCTTCATGTCGAGGTAGTAATCGCTGGTCGCGCCCGAGGCGAGTTTGAAGGTCCCGCGCAGGAATGACTTCTGCCGGATGATTTCGAGCAGCCGCTCCTCGCTTTTGGTTTTTGGTTTTGTGGCGCTGGCTTTTTGCATTGTATCCCTCACGCGGTGGTCTGAAACCGGCATATACGATTTGCCTGGGCCATGCCCGGATTGCCTGCTCTTGTTCACAGGCGGTCAATCGTTGCAGCGGATACGCCAGATCATGGTCTCGATGCCCTTCGCATCGACGATTCGGCTTTCACTGGACCGGCTGTAGCCGTTTGGGCACAACTCCCGTGCCCGCAGAGCAAGGATCACTCTGGCGCGATTCTCGCTGTTGATGAAACGGTTCGCCGGCGTGGCAAGATCGAAGACACCGGGCGTCAGCCGGGTTTCATCGATGCTTACACAGGCCTGGAGAGCGCAAAACAGCGGCAGCACCCCGGCGAGAAAACCCGCCTTGTAATCACGCCGGGCAATTCCGATAAGGGCGCGCAAGCGAACGGGACTCCGAATGCCGTCTTTATTTTCACCACTGAGCATCAACGATGTCACGCTGAAGAACCGAATCGGCGTGTCGCCCATGTGCCAGTATTCCGCAACGGACGGCATGCCCGGCGATTGGCATTTTGTGCATCTCGGCGCCCGCGCCATTGGGGGCGCTGCACTGGTCATCGCCGAGGCGACCGCAGTTTCCCCGGAGGGCCGGATCACGCCCGGATGCACTGGGCTGTGGTCGGATGCGCAGGGGGAAAAATTCGCCCGTATCGCGCATTTCATCAAATCGACGGGGTCGGTCCCCGGAATCCAGCTCGCCCATGCGGGCCGCAAGGCATCGGCTTACGCGCCATGGATGGGCGTGGGGAATCTCGCCGAAACCGATGCGCAGGCCTGGCAGCCGATCGGGCCATCACCCATTCCGTTTGGCGGCCCTTTGACGCGATGCCCGCGCGAAATGACCAGGACAGACATCGCGCGGGTTCAGTCCGATTTTGTCGCCGCGGCACGCAGGGCGCGGCATGCCGGCTTCGAGTGGCTCGAACTGCATTTTGCACATGGCTATCTCGGGCAGAGCTTCTTTTCGCCGATCGCGAACCGCCGCGCCGACGAATATGGTGGTGGGTTTGAGGGCCGCGCCCGCTTCGTGCTCGAAACATTTGCCGCTGTCCGCGAGATTTGGCCGGGTCGCCTCGTCCTTTCGGTCCGCCTCGGCATGACTGACTTTCTTCCTGCCGGTCAACCGATTGAGGAGTCCATCGAATTGGTGCGCCGGCTGAAGACGCTTGGTCTCGACGTAATTGATCCCAGTCTGGGCGGAAATACGCCCGATGTATCCGGTGTGCCCTATGGTCCAGGGTTCATGGCGCCCATTGCCGAACGCGTGAAGCGCGAGGTGCAAATCGCTGCCGCCGTCAGTTGGCAAATCACCGAACCACAGCAGGCAGACAGCATCATCCGGGACGGGCAGGCCGACATCCTGTTGCTGGCACGCGCCATGCTGAGCGATCCGCACTGGTCATTTCACGCCGCCAAAGTGCTCGGCCGCCCTGATTACCGCAGTGTGCTTCCGCCGCAGTATCACCGCGCCACGTAACCTGAGAAGCGAGTGAAGAGAAACGAGGAGCGAGAGAACACGAAAACTCCTGCAACCTTGTTTGGACCGCGGGCTTCCAGCCCGCATCTTTCTTCTTTGAAATTTTCGGAAAGTCTGTGCCCGATTGCGTGAACCGATAGCGCACTTGTGTTGGGATCGTGCCGCAGAAACTTGCGTTTTGCGTTGATCTTCAAAGGCTTCCACGTATCATTGGCGCGACTGAAAAGCGCATCGGTCTCCCCGCGGGGTGACGATTCTTTGCGCCGGAGAGCGCAGATTTACCGGCTTTCCCATTGCAGCCAGATTTGTGCCCGAAACAGGACGGTTCGGGCGCTGAACGTCAGCTTCACAAACAAGAGGCCAAGGTGAGCATGAAGCACTTTATTTCCGCCGGACTGGGCATAACCGCCGGATTCGCCAGCGCACTGGCGCTGTTTCCCGCCGCGCAGGCGGCCGATTATACCGGTTACCGCGGGCTCGACCTTTTCCGCGAAGCCTTGCAGCGCGTGCGAACGGACTACGTGCGGCCGGTCAACGACCCCGAACTGATCTCGGCCGCGATCCAGGGCATGGTGAGCTCGCTCGACCCGCATTCCAGCTACATGGACCCGAAAGAAGCGGAGGACATGCAGATCCAGACCAGCGGCCGTTTTGGTGGTGTCGGCCTTGAGGTCACGCAGGAAAACGGGCTGATGAAAGTGGTCAGTGCGATGGACGACACGCCGGCATCTCATGCCGGAATCAAAAGCGGCGACTTCATTGCCGCGATCGACGGCGTGAGCATGCAGGGCGTTGCCCTGAACGACGCGGTCGAAAAGATGCGCGGTCCGGAGCGGTCGCAGGTGACGCTGAGCATTCTGCGCAGCGGTGAGAAACAGCCGTTCCAGGTCACGATGACGCGCGCCGTCATTCCGGTGCAGAGCGTAAAGGCGGAGATCAGGGGCGACGTCGGCTATATTCACATCATATCCTTCAGCGAGAACGCCGATGCCGGCGTGAGAAAGGCGATCGCCGATTTCAACGCGAAGCTTGGCCCAAATCTGCGCGGTTACGTCATCGACCTGCGCAACAATCCCGGTGGGTTGCTGGATCAGGCGATTCGCGTCTCCAGCGATTTCCTGAACAATGGCGTCGTGGTGTCCACGCGCGGGCGCAATCCGCAAGACACCGAACGCTTTGACGTGCACGGCAGTGGCGATCTGACCGGCGGCAAGCCCATGGAGGTGCTGGTCAATGGCGGCACGGCATCGGCCGCCGAAATTCTCGCCGGCGCGCAGCAGGACCATCACCGCGCGGCCATCATCGGCGAAACTTCCTTCGGCAAGGGATCGGTCCAGACCATCATCCCCCTTGGTGGCAGGGAGGGCGGCGCGCTGCGCCTGACCACGGCGCGCTACTACACGCCCTCGGGCCGCTCGATTCAGGCGGTGGGAATCACGCCGGATGTCGCGATTTCCAACCTGACCGGCAAGGAATGGACGGAGCACAAGGCCGAGATGCGAAGCGAGGCCAGCCTGCCCGGGCATCTGGAACCGGAAAATGGACAAAAGCGGCTTGATTCAACGCCTGTGCGGCCGGACGAAGGCAAGAAATATGACGACTTCCAGCTTGCCTATGCGGTCGATCGCCTCGACGGCAAATTGACCGCGGCCGGACTGCCGCACCAGCAGACTGCCTCCGCCGAGACCCACTAATTCTCTCCCCGCGTTTACGGCGGGTACCAGGTAAAGCAGGCCGGGTGGCAACACCCGGCCTTTTTTGTTCTTGCCTCACACGGGGCATCCGCTTTTGCTGTGGGTGCCGCAAAAAGGGAGATGTGCATGGCGCCGCAAAAGCGCGTAACCGCAATGATTGGCGACATCGCGCCAAAACTGGCGGAGATTACCGATGACGTGTTGTTCGGCGATGTTTGGCAGCGGCCGGACCTGTCGCCGCGGGATCGCAGCCTGGCGACGGTTTCGGCGCTGATCGCGCTCAACCGGATGGAACAACTGCCGTTTCATCTCCGCCGCGCACTGGACAACGGATTGAGCAGAGACGAACTGATCGAAACGATCACGCATCTGGCGTTCTATTGCGGTTGGCCGAATTCGATGTCTGCTGTGCGCATCGCCCGCGAAGAATTCGCGAAGCACCCGTGAACAGCGCGGGCGGACCGGTGCTGACTTTCTACTTCGCTCCGGGCACCAGCTCGATGGCAACGCATATCGCGCTGCACGAGATTGCAATCCCGTTCGAATCCCACTCATTGTCTTTTGACAAACGGGAACAGCGCGCGAGTTCCTATCTGGACCTGAACCCCGAGGGAAAAGTTCCAACACTGGTCATCAATGGCAGGCCGCTGACCGAAGTGGCCGCAATCCTCTGGTATCTGGCGCGCACCTGGCCTGTGGCGCAATTGATCCCTGCGAATGATCCGGAGGCCGAAGCGCAGGTCATTTCCTGGATGTCGTTCATTGCCGCGACGCTGCATCCGGCGCGCCGGCGTGGTGAGCAGTATACACTATCCGTGTACGGAATTGCCGACCAGCGCCTCGGCAGTGCGGAGTGGGCAGCCGGACAATATTCCATTGCGGACATGCACCTCTTCCGGCTGTACTGGCGCTTCCGCCATGCGCTGGAATTTCCGCCCGAACGCTTTCCGCATCTCACCGCACATTATGAGCGGATGATGTCACGCGCGGCCGTGCAAAAGACAATCGGGATCGAGCGCGCCCTCGGCTACGAATTCTCCCCCTGGTTTCCAAAGAAATAACGGCTTTTGTTCTCCTCCCCCGTTTGCGGGGGAGGGCTATCGCATGCCCCCAAAATTTGCCTCCCCCTTGTGGCGACCAGGGGACGTAGGTCGGTTGGCGGCAATTCAGGATGTGATCCGAAACGAACTGCCCAATATGCGATAGCCCTGCGTAAACGGGGGAGGAGAACGGCAGCCTTATTTATTTCAACTGCAATATCGTCTCGCCTTCCAGGACGACCGGCGGCGGTGCGCCGGTGTTTCCGGCGTTTTTGCTGATCCAGTCCTTCGCCACCCGGATGGTTTCATCGGCGGCGGCTTTGTGCTGACAGACCGAAACCGAAAATCCGCCGTCGGAGGTGCGTACCAGCGAATAGCTGACCAACCCGTCAACCGACCGGATCAGCTTCTCGACGTCGGCTTTGCGCTTCTCAAGCACATCGAACAGTTCCCTCGCCCCTTTACCCGTGTAGGTCCTTGTCACCACATGCATGACTTCCTCCTGGGCTGGTTGAACGGAACCGCTATCGCCCCACGGCTATAGCGGAGATTTCGATTTTCACGTCGCGCGCGAGGCGGGCAACCTGCACTGTGGCCCGCGCGGGCACCGCGGCTTTGAAGAAGGACGCATACACCTGGTTCATGCGGTCGAATTCATTGATGTCCGTCAGATACACGGTGGTCGAAACGACATCTTCCATTGTCAGTCCTGCCGCAGCAAGAATCGCCCCGATGTTTTCCAGCGCGCGGCGAGTCTGCTCTTCGATGGTTGCATTCGCCATCACCTGGTTGGTTTTCGGATCGATCGCGATCTCGCCGGAGACATAGACCGTGTTCCCAACGCGAACAGCCTGCGAATAGGGGCCAATCGCGTTCGGCGCCGCCGGGGTCGCAATCACCTTTCGGCCGCCATCCTGCGCCGCAGCGGGCGTGGTCAATGTCATGACCGTCAGTGCAGCGAGCGCGTTGAGGATAGCGTGTCGCATTGCTGTCGTCTCCGGAT
>JANWHR010000226.1 GCA_025450355.1 Micropepsaceae bacterium | reverse complement strand
GCGCGGATGCGATCCGCTGGTTCATGCTCTCCGACACGCCGCCCGAACGCGATATCGAATGGACGCAAGAAGGGGTCGAGGGCTGTTGGCGGTTCATCCAGCGGATTTACCGGCTGGTGAACGAAGTGCAGGAGACACCGGCGGGCGCGACGGAAGATGCCGGTGCCACGCTGGAATTGCGGCGCGCGACGCATCGCGCGATTGCGGCCGTGACCGATGATCTGAACGCGCTCCGCTTCAACCGCGCGGTGGCCCAGATCTATACGCTGACAAATGCAATCCAGGCCGCCAGTGCGGCGGGTGCCGGGGCGCAGCGCGAGGCCGTTGAAACCCTGGTGCTGCTGACCGGACCGATGATGCCGCATCTGGCCGAAACCTGCTGGAATGAACTGGGAAAGGGCATGATGCTTTCCGTGGCGCGCTGGCCGAACGCCGATCCGCGGCTCGTCGCCAGCAACACGGTTACCATTGCCGTGCAGGTGAACGGCAAACGCCGTGGCGAAATCGAGATCGCAAAGGAGACCGGCGAAGACACCGTGCGCGAAGCCGCACTGGCGCTGGAGGCCGTGCAGCGTGCCTTGCAGGGTAAGCCGCCCCGGCGCGTCATCATCGTTCCGGGGCGGATCGTCAACGTGGTGGCATGATGCGCCTGGTCAGAACCATCGCCGCCGCTCTGGTGCCGTCGCTCCTGTCCGGCTGCGGTTTTCACCCGCTCTACGGCAATGGAACGGCCGGACCGGGGACCGCCGGAACGCTTTCAGAAATTTATGTCGAACCGATTCCCGACCGGGTCGGATATCAGTTGCGCAACGACCTGCTTGATCTGTTCAATGCCACAGGCAGTCCCGCCGATGCGGCATACCGGCTAAGACTCACGTTGAATGAAGAAGAGCAGGCTGTCGCATTGCAGCAGAACACGAACATCACCCGATACAATTACACGCTGAAGGCCCATTACGAACTGTTTCCGCGGGGCAGCACGTCAGCGGCAAAAACCGGAGATGTGACGACGCTGACCGCCTATAACGTTGCTGCGGCCCCGTATCTCTATGCCACGGTGACGGCCGAACGCGATGCCAAGGACCGTGCTGCGAACGATTTGGCCGAACGCATCCGGATCGCCGTCGCGGTCTTCCTCCGCGGCGCCCCGGAAAAAAGCCGCTAACGCGCATTTCAGCTTCTTTGAACCGGAAATGCGCTTTAGCTTCTGTACCTGGCGCATTTTCTGCGCCGAACCGGCAGCCATCCCCGATCGGTGTCGGGGACATGCTTCGGCGGAAAATGCTTTATGGAAATCAAGCCTGCGCAAATCGACCGCTTCGCCGCGAACCCTCCCGCCGGTCTTGTGGCCGCGCTCGTATTCGGACCGGATCATGGAGCGGTCCACGAACGCGCAAACACGCTCGCCCGCAGCGTCGTAACGGATTTGTCCGATCCGTTTCGCGTCTCCGAGCTGGAGGAGGACAAAATCGCCTCTGATCCCGCCATCCTGCGAGACGAGGCAACAGCGCTTTCCATGACTGGCGGCCGCCGCGTGCTTCGCATTCGCAACGCGGGCAACGGCCTCACACCCGTGATCGGCAGCTTTCTGGCAGATCCCGCCGGCGATGCGCTCATCGTCGTCGAAGCGGGCGATCTCTCAAAATCGGCAAGCCTGCGGCAACTGTTTTCGCGGGCAGAAAACGCAGCGGCGATTGCCTGTTATCCGGACGACGTGCGCAGCCTCGAAGGGCTGATTCGTTCGACCATGTCAGTACACGGATTGTCGATCGATCCGGATGCGCTCCCCGTGCTCGCGTCGCGCCTGGGATCGGATCGGGGCGTGACGCGCGCAGAACTGGAAAAGCTGTCGCTTTATGCCATGGGCGAAAAGACCATTACGGAGGGGCATATCGACGCCATCATGGGTGATGAATCGGCGCTCCGCCTGGACATAATCGCCGATGCCGCGGGGCTCGGCGATTATGCCCGGCTGGATCGCACCCTCACCCGCACTTTCGCCGCCGGTACGACGCCGGCTGCCGTGCTGCGCAGGGCGATGGCCCATTTTCAGCAGGTGCTTGCGACACGGGAAGAGGTGGCGCGCGGCGCGAACCCGGAATTTGCGGTCAAAAAGTCGCGACCGCCGATTCATTTTACGCGCAGCCGGGATTTCCTTGGGCAAGTTCACCGCTGGAACAGCGAGAAGTTGTTGCAGGCGCTGAACCACCTGTACGAAGGCGAAGCGCTCACCCGCACGACTGGCGTCCCGGGAGAGTCCGCCTGCTCACGCGCGCTGTTTCTGGTCGCGGCGCTTGCGCAAAGCGGAAGTCGCTGATGCTTAAGGTGCGCGTGATTCCCTGTCTCGATGTCAAGGACGGGCGAGTCGTCAAAGGCGTACAATTCGTGTCGCTGCGCGATGCAGGCGATCCGGTTGAACAGGCCATGGTCTACGATGCGGCCGGCGCGGACGAAATCTGTTTCCTCGACATCACGGCCAGCCACGAAAGGCGGCCCATTCTTCTGGACGTCGTGGCGCGCACCGCATCGGCCTGTTTCATGCCGCTGACCGTCGGCGGCGGCATACGGACGATCGCCGACATCAGGGCACTCCTGCTGGCCGGCGCCGACAAGGTGTCCATCAATACCGAAGCGGTGCGGCGTCCGGAATTCATCCGGGAGGCCGCGGAGAAATTCGGCAGCCAGTGCATTGTCGCAGCCGTGGACGCAAGGCGCGTTGGCCGCCATTTCGAAGTCTTCACCCATGGCGGCCGGAATCCCACGGGCATCGATGCCGTTGCGCATGCGGTGCATTTGACCGGGCTCGGTGCCGGCGAGATTCTGCTCACCTCCATGGATCGAGATGGCACGAAGTCCGGGTATGATATCGGATTGACGCGTGCGGTCGCCGATGCCGTGACTGTTCCGGTGATCGCATCGGGCGGCGCCGGCTCGGTGGACCACATGGTGGCCGGCATTACGGAAGGCCACGCAAACGCTGTCCTTGCCGCGTCGATCTTTCACTTCGGGGAGGTCACCGTGCGCGACGCCAAAGCCCGCCTGGCCGCAGCTGGGTTACCCGTCCGAATCTGATCCTTGGGGAGCGCGGTTGACACAATGATCATGGCCATTCAGCAGCTGGCGATTGAGTTCGACCGTCAATTGATCGGCCAGCCGGTCACGCCGTTTGCGAGAGCAGGAGAATGACATGGTGAACGCGTTGTCTGCGGCGCTTTCCACCTGCCCCTCAATTCGCCCGAGATTGCCCGCGTAAAGGATTACCTGGCCAGCCGCAGGACGGCTCAATGCGCAGCAGACTAACGCCCCTCCGGCAGAGATACCCTCAATGGTGCAGACCGCCTCTTCCGCAGTTGCCGGAAAATATACGCGGCCGGAAAGGGTTTGCTTGACGCGCCGGAACTGCCGCCGCTCCTGTAGCTCCCCAACGTTCAGATCGTCGTCCACCTGCATGAGGAATCCATCGGGACTTCGGCGCCAAGCCTATAATGGCGTCAATCAACAAATCGTTGACGTGATCAACTCGGCGGGAGTGTGAGGAAAAATCAACGGTTTGGGCGCTTCATGCTGCGGGGAGCGACAAACGGCTTTCGCGAATTTCGCGTTCGGCGTAGCTTGACCTTGGGGAGACACGAGATGAACCTCAGATTGCTGACCGTTGCCGCGCTCCTGAGCGTGGCGCCCTTGTCCGCCGTGGCTCAACCTCTGCCGGTCGGCCCCGGCGTCGACCTGTCCACCAGCCAGACGCGCCTGAATGTCAGACCCATGGATTTCGACCTCTGGTGTCAACAGACGCAACGCTACAGCATCGATAGATGCACCGCACGGCGCGATGAGGACGTCAAGGCGTTCGAAGACTACCGCACCGCGATCGAGCGGTACGAGTTGGATTTTCTCAAGCAGGTCCAGAAGGACGAGGATTTTCGCCAGCGTATCAATCGCGACCCGATGCAGAACACCCAGGGCAAACAGGACGGCCTGCCTTAGCTCTGGCTATCCCCAGGGGCCGCGTTTGTAACGTCCGAACAGCGGAAACTGCGACAGCACGGGCGTCAGCGCCAGCCCCAGCGCGAAACCTCCGACATGGGCCATCCAGGCGGTCCCCGGGGCACCTGCCGAGGTGGTGAATGCGTTCAGGAGCTGCAGCAGAAACCAGAACCCAACCACATAAATTGCGGAGATTTTGGTCGGGTACAGAAGAATGCCCAGAGGAATGATCACCGTAATCCGGGTACGCGGATAAATCAGCACATAGGACGCCAGAACGCCGGAAATTGCGCCCGACGCGCCCAGCATCGGAACCGTCGAGCCGGGACTGACAAGCCCCTCGCACAGCGCCGCCGCGACGCCGCAGACAAGATAGAAGAACAGGAAGCGCGCGTGGCCCATCGCATCTTCCACATTGTTCCCGAAGATCCAGAGATACAGCATGTTTCCGCCGACATGCAGGAACCCGCCGTGCAGAAACATGGAAGTGAAAATGCTCACCCACGCCCAGGGAATTCCATCGAGCGTTGGCGTGGATGATTGTCCAAACAGATTTCTGGGGACAAATCCGAGCGAAACGACCATGGTCTGGAATTGCTGTTCGTCGAACGTCAGTTCCCAGAAAAAAACCGCGACGCAGGCCGCGATCAGTGCCCAGGTCACGAAGGGCGTCAGCCGGGTCGGATTCTCGTCGGAGATCGGAATCATGTAGGCGCGCGCGTGCCGAAGCGGCAGAAATCAGAATTGAATATACGGGAGTTTTTGCAATTTATTGTCAGGATGGCGTGCCGGGCGGCAAAATTTCTCTCCGCGATGCAGGCTCAGCACATAATTGCGCGGGAGGCCATCGAGCCGGACGGCTAACCGTCTCCGGAATAGCGCATTTGTCCGTTATAAATCTGTCCGATCTGGTCACGGCGCCGCTGCAGCCGCGCTACTTCGTCTGCCAGACGGGCACGTTGCGCAGCATCGATTGCACGCTCGAACTGAATGCGAGCCTCTTCATAGCGGCTCCTGGCATTCTGTGGGCGGCATTCCCGCATCGCGTGATAAGCGGCTTCGGCAAAGGCTTCCAGCCGTACCATGTCGGCACGCGCAGCAATGGCGGCCTCATCCAGTGCCCGGCAGGAATCGGATCTCCGGCTTGCCCGTCTCATTCGCTTGCGCCACCAACCGAGGATGGACATGATCTGCTCCTGCGCCCCACAATGGGATGGACATTAGAACGAGAATCGGGCCGCTCCAACAGCCCTGAAGACACTCACCGTTTGCGGTTCAAACTCGGTGCGACCGGCAAAGTTCCTGTTGCGCAACCAAAGTGAGAGGCTGGTTCCATGGCCGGGCTTTTGCATCAAACAGGGCTGCGGATGAAATAACATGTCATTTGTTCCCGACCGCTGGTCTTCGCGTCAACCCCTCATCAACGCGCCCCCCGTCGTTCTGGGGCTGATTGGCCTGCTGCTGCTTTGCCACATCGTTCGGATTGCGCTTCCGGGGAACCTGCCCGAGGCAGTGCTCGAGCAATATGCATTTGTTCCTGCACGTTATGCCTACGCGGCTTCACATGGCATCGCCGCTGCGGACTTGCCCGCACTGATCGTACCCCTGCTCACCTATACGCTGCTGCATGCGAACTTCACCCACGTCGGTTTGAATTCATTGTGGCTGCTGGTGTTTGGGCCAGTCGTCGCACGACGTCTGAAAGCCACGCGTTTTTTGCTGTTCGTGGTGTTTTGCGGGGTTGCCGCGGCACTCCTGCACCTCGCCGTGTATTGGGGGTCGCCCGTTGCTGTCATCGGCGCCAGCGGCGGAATTTCCGGTTTGATGGGCGCCGGTATGAGAATTTTGTACGGCCGCCAGGTCGCGCCTGATGATTCTCTTGCGCCGGTGACATCACAGCCCATTCTGATGTTTTCGCTGGTCTGGATTGCGGTCAACGTCGTCAGCGGAGTCCTGCGCCTCGGCGTGTCGGGTGACGTTTCGCTGGTGGCCTGGGTCGCGCATCTCGGCGGATATTTTGCCGGTTTGTTTGCCATCACCCTGTTCGATCCCCGCCGGCGCACGCGCCTCGCCGCATTGTGATCCGCCGCAGCTGGTGGCGCAGATTGGCTGACATATTTGCGGCAAGATGGCGTAAAATGCTGCGGATTACACCTGCAACCAGTGCGGGTTGCATCTCGCCGGCCGGGAAGGGCATCCAAATTGAAGAAAACGAAATTTGCAGTGCTCGCGCTGGCGTTCAGCGCGTGCATCATTGCTGCCAAAGCGGCGGACACCCCAAGTGCAGCGCCGCTACAGACGGCCACCACGCAGCCGAAACCGAAGTTCGGCGCCTGGGGTGTCGATCTTTCCGCGATGGACCCAACCACGAAGCCGGGTGACGATTTTTTCCAGTACGCAAGTGGTGCCTGGTACGCGAAAGCGGCGATACCCGCGGACCGCGGCAGTACGGGCTCCTTTGTCGATCTTGGGATTCAGAGCGAGGACAATATCCGCGCGATCATCACCGGACTGGAATCGCGCAACGGTCCATTGACGCCCGATGAGCAGCGCGTCCGCGATCTGTACCACAGTTATACCGATACAGACCGAATCGAGCAGCTTGGACTGGCGCCTGCCAAACCCGCGCTGGACAGTATTGCGAAGCTGCAAACACCCGGCGATGTGGCGCGCGCGATGGGTTCGGCCGGAACCGGAATTAAATCGCTGTTCCGCGCCGGCGTCGGCATCGACGACAAAAAACCGGATTCTTACGTGGTGTTCCTCGGGCAGGCGGGTTTGGGGCTCCCTGATCGCGACTATTATCTGTTGAACGACAAAACCATCACGACGGCGCGCGATGGCTATCGTTCCTACATCGCGAAGATATTCGACCTCGCCGGCATTCCGGGCGGCGCCGAAAAAGCCACGGAAATTCTCGCACTGGAGACCGGTATCGCAAAGCTGCAATGGTCGCGCGCCGAGCGGCGCAATGCGGACAAGGTTTACAATCCCATGACCGTCGCGGAGCTCGAGCAGCAGGCGCCCGGTTTTCCGTGGCGGGTCTATCTGACCGCCCGCGGGATTCCAGGCGCGGCGGATGGCACCCGGCGGGTCATTGTCGGCGAAAATACGGCATTTCCCCAAATTGCAGCGCTGTTTGCCAATACGCCGGTGGAGACCTGGCGCGATTATCTGACCTTCCATTACCTGTCGGACCACGCCTCTGACCTGCCGAAACGCTTTGACGAGGCGAGCTTCGATTTCTTCGGCAAGATTCTGTCCGGGCAGTCCCAGCAATTGCCGCGCGAAAAGCGGGCGGTCCGCTTCGTTGACGGCATCATCGGCGAGGGCGCCGGCAAACTCTATGTTGATCGCT
>JANWHR010000225.1 GCA_025450355.1 Micropepsaceae bacterium | reverse complement strand
GCGAATGGCGAAGCATCGAAGCGAATGGCCGAGGACGGCAGCGCGAGCGGGATGCGATCTGTCGCCAGTTGCGGCCTGACATCCTGGAACGTGAACACGGCCACCACGCCGTCCAGTGCGCGCGTCCTCGCGGTATCGACGTTCAGAAACCGCGCGTGTGCATGCGGGCTGCGCAGGAAAGCGGCGTGCAGCAGGCCGGGGACGGGAATATCGTCCATAAAGCGGCCGCGCCCGCGGAGCAGCGCCGCGTCTTCCACGCGGCGCATGGGCGCGCCGATCCGGCCTGAACGCGCCGGATCATTCGTTTCGGTGTTTGACAATCTGCGTCGGCTCCGTACAGCGTAACCAGAATAACGGAGTGGAAGTCCGTGGACGATCATCGATTGCGGCATGCGGCAAACTGGGAAGCGCGATTCACGGTCAATGGCGTTGCAGCCAGCGATTTTCATGACGTTCTGTCGTCGCTGACGAATTGGGATGACTGGTGCCGGACATGGTCGGCGCGCGCGCAAGTGCATGAAAGCCTCGGCCGCGCGGCGCTGGAAGAGAAATGCTTTCTCAGCGCCGCCGAACACCTGTCCCGCGCCGCAGTCACTTATCACTTCGCCAAATATCTGTTCGTCCAGGACATGCAGCAATTGCGCAGCGCCCATGCGAAGGCGGTCGAGTGTCTCAATCTCGCGTTGCCTCACCTCGATCCGCCCGGTGAACGCGTTCTGATCCCGTTTGGGGGGACACAGCTTGCCGCGACGTTGCGCCTGCCCCGAAACCGCGGTGGCGCTCGGGTTCCGCTGGTGCTCATGACCATGGGACTGGATTCCGCGAAGGAAGAGCTTCTGACTTTCGAAATGAATTTCCTCGACCGCGGCATGGCGATTCTGGCCGTCGACGGGCCGGGGCAGGGCGAGGCGGAATATGCCCTTCCCATTCGCCACGATTACGAGAATGTCGTGGCGCCGGTAATCGATTGGGTTCGGGCCAATGTGGCTGCGGTCGATCCGGAGCGGATCGGCATCTGGGGCATCAGTCTCGGGGGCTATTATGCCCCGCGCAGCGCCGCATTCGAGCCGCGCATCCGGGCGGTGGTTGCCAATTGCGGACCCTACAACTGGGGCGCGCTTTGGGACCGGCTGCCCGAGCTGACGCGCGCCGCCTATGTGCGGCGCAGTCACAGCAAGTCCGAGGCCGAGGCACACGAGAAGGCCTGCTCATTATCGCTCGAAGGTGTGGCGGGAAAAATCCGCTGTCCTCTCCTGGTGATCGCTGCCGGACTTGACCGGCTCTGTCCGCCAGAGGATTCCCGGCGTCTCGCAAATGAAGCACGCGGACCGGTCGAGCTGCTGGTGGTGGACGACGGCAATCATGTCGCCCACAACCGGTTCTACAAATATCGCGCCAAATCCGCCGACTGGATGGCGCGGCAACTGAGAGCCGGATAGCGTCAGCATCAAATTTCTTCGATTGTCATGGTGCGCTGACTTAAAAACGGAGGACAACATGTTGAAGAATGGATTTGCGGGGTTGGCGCTCGCTGGTCTCCTTGCGCTTTCGGCGATTCCGGCCTCGGGTGCTCAGGGTCCGGAGCCAGTGCGCAAAGTGCTGTTGCAGCATGACCTCCCGGTGCCCGGGTGGGCGGAGACACTGGTCATGGTGGAAATACCCGTCGGCGCGCGGGAGGGGCGGCATACCCATCCGGGTCTGGCGATGGTGTATGTCACAGAAGGGGCGATTACGCTGGATTACGAAGGCCAGCCGACGAAGACCTACAAGGCGGGCGAAGTTTTCTACGTCGAGACGGGCAAAGTCCACGAGGGGATCAACAGGGGCAACGTTCCGGCGCGGGCGATTGCAACCTTCGTTACGCCAAAAGGCCAGCCCATGACGACGCAGGTCAAATAACCCAAATCCGCCTGGCAATCTGCTGACATGGCGAAGACAGTTTCTCCAAAACGGAGCGGCGCACCGCGCAGGACAGCTGCCGATGCGGCATTTGGCCGGGTGATTGCAGCTTTGGCCGCCGACCCGGACTGTTCACCACGGTGAAGGCAAAGGCTTTGGCTCGGACGCGTTGAAGGTGAAGGGCAGGATTTTCGCCATGATCTGCTCGAAAGGACGATTCGTGGCCAAACTGCCGCACGCGCGGGTGGACGAACTGGTGCGCAACGGAACGGGCGAATATTTCGACCCCGGCCACGGGCGGCCGATGAAGCAGTGGATCGCGATCAGTGGTTCTGCCTCGCTCTGGATTGCGCTGGCCAAAGAAGCCCGGGATTTTGTCGCCGCCCAGGCGTAACGGCACCTACTGAAAAAAGTTGTCCGACTTCGGCGCCGCCGAACGTCTCAATGCGCAACCATGGAGTTACCCCAATGCCTGAATTTGCCTATCTCTATCGCGGCGGTACGCGGCCGGAATCGCCCCAGCAAGCGCAGCAGGTGATGCAGAAGTGGATCGCCTGGATGAAGGACCTCGCCGAACACGGACATATGGTTGATCGCGGGCAGCCGCTTGAGCGCAGCGGGAAAATCGTGCAGGGCGCGAACAAAAGCGTCATCGACGGCCCGTTCGCAGAAGCCAAGGACGTCGTCGGCGGGTTCACGCTGATCAAGGCCAACGACATCAGTGAGGCGGCCGAACTTGCCAAAAACTGCCCGATTTTGGAACGCGGCGGCCACGTTGAAGTGCGCCCGATCATGCAAATGAGCATGTGATGGGTGCAGCTGGCGCAGCGCCAGAAGGAATCGACCATCTGTTCCGGCGCGAGCACGGGCGAATGGTCGCGACCGTCAGCCGCATCTTCGGCATGCACAATCTGAAGCTCGCCGAAGATGCGGTTCAGGACGCCTTCTGCCGTGCGCTGGAGGTCTGGAAGGTCCGGGGACTGCCCGAGAACCCGTCGGCATGGCTGATAACTGCAGCCAAAAACCGTGCGCTGGACGTCATCCGGCGCGAGCGCACGGCCCGGCGTTTTGCCCCGGAGCTGGATCGGGAGCTGCGCAGCGAATGGACGCTGGTGCAGGCCGTTGAGGAACAGTTCAGTGCGAACGCGATACGGGATGATTTGCTGCGCATGATGTTTTCCTGCTGCCATCCCGCAATGCCTGAGGATGCGCAGGTCGCGTTGATCCTGAATATCCTCTGCGGTTTCGGTGTCGCCGAAATTGCTGCGGCCTTCATGCTTACGCCTGCGGCCAGCACGAAACGCATCACACGGGCGAAGCAAATCCTTGCCCGTTCAAAGCGGCTCTTTGAAGTCACTTCGCGACGCGATTTTGCGGCGCGTCTGCCCGCCGTGCATCGTGCGCTCTATCTGTTGTTCAATGCCGGATATCACGGCGCATCCGCCGAAGCCGCCGTGCGTGGCGAACTTTGCCGCGAAGCAATCCGCCTCGCCCGTGCCGTTGTCGAACATCCGCTGGGCGCTGTGCCGGAAACCCACGCGGTTTGCGCGTTGATGTGCCTGAATGCCGCCCGGATTTCCGCGCGCCTGGATTTCGCCGGCAATCTGCTGTCGCTGTTTGAGCAGGACCGCAGGCGATGGGACCAGGCATTGATCGCCCAGGGGCTGGCGTTCCTGGAATCCTCTGCAGCCGGCGCAAACATTTCAGAATACCACGTCGAGGCGGCCATTGCCGCCGTGCACGCCCGCGCGCCAACAGTTGAGGCAACCAGCTGGGATGAAATCGTCACGCTGTATCGGCTCCTCATGCAGATTCGTCCTTCGCCGGTGGTGGCGCTCAATCAGGCCATCGCGATCTGCCAGAGCGCCGGCGCGTCCGCGGGACTCGCGGCACTGCAGGCGATTGAACACGCGGACCGGCTGGCTGCCTATCCGTTTTATTCCGCCGCGTTCGGCGAACTCGAACTGCGGCTTGGTCATCGCGAGAGCGCGCGGGGACATTTTCGGACCGCGCTTGGTCTGGCGCGCAATCCCGAAGAGCAGCGGTTTTTCAGCCGGCGTTTGGCAGCCTGCGAGGGTCGAATCTAATGCCGCAGCGCGAGGGCGTGGTGGGGAGAGAAGACAAGCCTAACCTCTTCTCCGGATGCGATGCCGAGCGACAGTGAGCGTACAATGAATTCCGTGCCCGCGGCCGAAACGAGGTATTCCACTGCCTCGCCGAGATAGGTTTCCCGCAACACTCTGCCGGTGAGGCAATTGCCGGAATTCCCGTTCGCGGCTTTTGTGATCGCGATGTTTTCCGGGCGCACGAGCACCGACACATCCGATCCGGCCGAAGCAGTTTCACCAAACAGGCACTGGAGGTCACCGGCGGCGGTGCGTACCGTCGCGCTTTCGCCGCGTGCAACCGGTCCCGTGAGGACGCCGCGCAGCAGATTGCTGCGGCCGACGAAATTGGCGACAAATTCGGAATTCGGGCAATCGTAGATTTCCTTCGGCTTGCCGATCTGCGCGATTCTCCCATCGCGCATGACTGCAATGCGGTCGGAAATCGCCAGCGCTTCCGCCTGATCGTGCGTCACGTAGACTGCGGTAACACCGGTCTCGCGTTGCAGGCGCTTCAGTTCGACCCGCATCTGTTCGCGCAACTGCGCATCAAGATTGGACAATGGTTCATCGAGCAGCAGCAGGCGCGGCGCGCGTGCCAGCGCGCGGGCGAGTGCGAGGCGCTGCTGCTGCCCACCGGAAAGCTGAGTCGCCGGGCGCGAGGCAAAAGCGCTCAGGCCCACACGCTCAAGGACCTCGTTGGTTTTGGTTCGGATCTCCGTTCGGGAATAGCGCCTGGTTCGCGACACGCGGAGCGGATAGGCGGCATTTTCGAACACACTCATATGCGGCCAGATGGCATAGGACTGGAATACCATCCCAAGTTCACGTTCATGCAGCGCCACATTCCGGCCGGTCGCGCGGTTGAAGACTTCCCCGCCCCCAATCACGATTCTTCCATGGTCCGGAACTTCCAGCCCGGCAATCGCGCGCAATGTCGTGGTTTTTCCGCATCCGGACGGTCCCAAAAGCGTGAAAAGTTCCCCCTCGGCAATGGTGAAACTCGCCGCGTGAACGCCGCCGCCGCTCCTGCCCGCCGATGCCGGATAGAGTTTCGTAACCTGCTCGACTTCGAGGGCTGCGCTCACGTGCGGAAATACTTGTCGAACAGCGCGTTGGCCTCGCCGCGGCTGTCGAACATCGCTTCGGGTGTAAAGACCAGCTCCTTCATGCCGTTCAGGCCAGGCACGATCCTGCGCAGCATCGGACTGGTATCGACATGGGGATTGGCCGAGAAATAATCCGCCGCGCGCAGCACCTCCTGGCCTTCGCGTGACAGTACATAATCAATCAGCAGAAGCGCCGCGTTCGGATGCGGCGCATCTTTGGCAAGCTGGATCGTGCTGACCGCCGAAGGCACCGGCTGGAGCATGACGGTATCGAGCGGGGCGCCTTTGGCTTTGCTGATCAGCGGGTGATGGGCATAAATCTCGACCGCCAGCTTGTATTCGCCCGCACCGACGCGATCGACCAGCGCGCGTGCGCTGCCGGCGTAATTGACGACGCGTTGCGCGGCAAATTTCTGCAGCCACGCTTCTCCGCGCTCTTTTCCCATGCTGCGCATGATCCCGGCAATGAACAGCGGCGCGCCGACTTCGCTGTCGGCCCGCCAGGCGATTGCACCGCGCCACTTGGGCGCCAGCAAATCGTCAGTGCTCTTCGGCGCTTCGGCGGCCGAGACCTGGCGCGTGTTGTATGCAAGGCCGAAATAGTCGAGCCGTGACGCCGCCCAGAAGCCGTTGCGGTCGAGATATTTGTCCGGATAATCGGCCATGGCGGGAGAGCGGAACGGCGCCACCGCGCCCGCCCGGATCAATACAGCCGCACCGCCGGTGGATTCGAGCACATCGCCGCTGACGCGGCCCGCGCGGCGTTCGGTCAGCGACTTCTGTACCAGCGCGCGGCTGTCGCCACGCCAGTATTCGATGTCGATGAACGGATATTTCTTCCGGAATCCATCGGCGATCGGGCGAAGCGCCTGGTTTTCGATCATCCCGGAATAGAACAGAACCCTGCTTTCGCGCCGGGCTGCGGCTTCAAGGCGTTGCGTCCGGTCGGGGCCGCCATAAAGGGCCATATCCGGCGCGGGAGCGGCTTTCGCGGCACCCGCGGCGCCGAGGAGAAGCCCCTGAATGACGGTTCGCCGGCCGATCATGAGGCAACCGCCGCTTTCGCCTGGTCCCGGCGCGGAATGGCGCCGCAGCCGGGCAAATCGGGGACCCTGAGACAACCATCTTCGATTTCAACACCGGTAAACGGATCATCGAGCAGGCGCGCGAATTCGCCCAGTTCGCAGGCATAAGGCGCGCCGGGCAAAGCGGCAGCCACATGCAGCGCATGTGCGGCGAGCAGACGTGAACCGACCGCCGCGCCCATGCGAAAGGCGACTTGGCCGGCCGCACAGATGTTTGCCGCGGCGAGCGTTTGGCGCAGGCCGCCAAGCTTCGGGATTTTCAGGCTGACCGAATCGACAATCCGTTCGGTAACGAGGCGGAACACGGCGTCCACGCTGGCCGCACTTTCATCGGCTTCAACCTTCATCGGTACCGACTGTGTGACGAGTCTTAGTCCCGCAAAATCGTCTGCACCGACCGGTTGCTCGGCGACATCGATGGCGTATTCGGCCATGCGGTTCAGCGCGGTAATGGCGTCCTTGGCCGAGTAGGCCTGATTGGCATCCACAGTCAGGTGGACGCCGTCGCCCACCCTCTGGCGGATCGCGGCAACTCGAGAAACATCACGCGCGACATCGCCTTCGAGTTTGATCTTCAGATGGCTGAAACCCGCTGTGACAAGCGCCGCGGCGCGTTCTGCCATTTCATCCGGCGTCTTGATCGCGAGAATGCGCAGCACGGGGAAGGCGTCGTGCAGCTTGCCGCCGAACAGCTGATACAGCGGAATGCCGAGAAGCTTCGCGTTGAGGTCATGCAGCGCGCAGTCGATCGCGGCCTTCGCTTGATGATGACCGGCGAGCGCGCGATCCAGAGCCTGCATGATGCGCGAAATGTCGAACGACCCCTGGCCAGTTACGAGCGGCACAAATGTGTGCAGCGCGGCGAGCAGCGTCTCGCGATTGGCCCCCATGTGCGGAGTCGCCGAGCCATAACCGTAACCCTCCGCGCCATTTTCCGCGATCAGCGTCACGATCGCGCCTTCGGTCGCCGGACTGGCGCCGCGGGCGAAACGCCACTGCGGATCGTCTTTGCGCAGGACGCAGGGCTCGAGCTGAACCCGCGCGATTTTCATACCCGTGCTTCCAGTCCGTAAAGCGCGCGCGCATTGTCGTCGAGAATGCGGTCGATCACCGCCGGCGCCACTTTGCCGTTGGCCTTCAACAGCCGCAGCGCCTCGATCTGGCTGGACGTGTCCGCGTGGCCGTAATCCGTGCCGATGACGAGATTGTGCGAGCCGCCATCCTTCAGGACATATTCAAGATCATCGGTACACTGACAGGCCACATACATGTTGTTGGCCTTCAGCGGGTCCCGCGGCAGTTCGCGCCCGCGGCGCTGGAGCCGCAGGCCCATGTCGTTGAAGGCATAGGGAAGCCACTGCGCGCTGACTTCGATGAAGCCCCAGCGCAATTTGGGGAATTTCGCAGGGATTGCGTCCATCAGCAGGTTGTGGAAGGCCGCAATGACCGGCAGTTTCGAGCGGCCAAAACCGCCTTCGCTGGCGTAGATGTCGCGCACCGCAAAACTGTTGTTGCCGGAATGAAAGCAAACCGGCAGGTCGTAATCCTGCGCCATTTCGTACAGTTGGAAGAAATAAGGATTGGTCAGCCGCATTTCGGCTTCCAGGCCGCGGACGAATATTCCGCAGGCGCCGTGATCCTTGCCAAACGCGATTTCCTTCCGCGTTTCCTCCATGGAACGCAAGGGCGGCATCAGTGCCCAGCGCAGCCGTCCCTGGCCCTGGCTGTGGATGTCTGCAAGCCAGCGGTTGTAGCTGCGGCAGATCGCGGTTTCGACGGCGGGATCCTGTGTCCATGCGCGCAGAAAAACGGTGGGATAGAGCACCTGGATGTCGATATTGAGCTCGTCCATATGTTTAAGTCGCGCGCGGATGTCGCGCATCTCACGGGATGCCTCGGAAGTGTTCGAGCCGATGTTGTGTTCCTTCGGCTGCAGCCGCCCGTCAATGATCCAGTATTCCTTCTGGGCACCCCCTTCGTTGCTGCGGGCATGTTCGCCTTCGACCTGGCGCACGACGCGCGGTCGAAGATGGCGAAATTCCGGGTCGATGTAATCGAAGGTCGCCATGGTCTCGATGACATGCGCGTCGGAATCGATGGCTCCCATGCTTCATCCTCGAAATCACCGGTGAACATAACGGCGGGGCTCACCGCGATACAATGGGGTCGTTTCGGCCCGCGCGGCGTAGCGCAACAAATGATCTTTGATTCCGGCCCGACGCGGAACGCGGCGAGAGCCGGGACCCGCTTTCCCGCCTGATGCAGATGTCCGAGTAGGCCCCGGCCCCGCGGCGCCATGCGCCCCCAGGGGACGAACAGCGGTGGGGCTGTGGAGGTGGTCGTTAACGGCGGC
>JANWHR010000224.1 GCA_025450355.1 Micropepsaceae bacterium | reverse complement strand
GTACATAGGGAATGAGGAAGCTCGCCTTTGCCGAGCCGAGCTTGCCGATCCATGGCCCGGCCGCAATCAGCATGATGACGCAGATGATATTCGCAATCACCAGGGCCCAGATCAGCGACCAGACGATGTTGATATGGTCGGTCAGCATGGTCGGACCGGGCTGAATGCCCAGCATCAGAAATGCGCCGAGCATAATGGCCATGCCCGACGAACCAGGAACGCCGAAGAACAAGGTCGGCAGCAACGATCCGGCTTCCTTGGCGCAACTGCCGGTTTCCGCCCCGATCACTCCGGCCACTTCACCCTTGCCAAAGCGCTCCGGATGTTTCGACGATTGGACCGTGTGGCCGTAAGCCATCCAGGACGCGGCATCGCCGCCAAGTCCCGGAATGATGCCAATGGCCGCGACCAGTAGCGAACAGCGGAAGACCAGCCACTTGTGCTGCAAAACATCCCGGATGCCGTGGAAGATCTGGCCGTAGCGCACGGCCGGAGGCGGGGCGGAGCCGCACATCTCCATCCCGGACTGCTTCAGCGCCGCGGCTTGTTGTGGCGACACATCAAAAGACCTGCCCCTGACGCCGAGCGAGATCATTTCCGGCACCGCGACCAGGGCCAGCACCGCGACGATCACCGACAACCCGTCCCACAGCCACAACTGTCCGAAGGTGAAGCGCGGACTGCCGGTCGAAGGGTCGAGTCCGATGAACGCGCACATCAGGCCAAACAGGCCGACGATCACGCCTTTCAGAAAGCTGGTACCGGAAAGCGTCGCAATGAAGGTAATTCCCAGAATTGCCAGCAGGAAGAATTCGGAGGGGCTGAAGGAAAGAATGATCGGCTCCAGAATCGGCAGCGACAGCCCGAGAAAAACTGCGCCAAGCAGACCGCCAATGGTGGAGGCGCCAAAACTCGCCCCCAGCGCCCGGCCCGCCTGACCCTTTTTCGTCATGGCGTAGCCGTCCAGGGCCGTTGCCGCCGCGGGGCCATCACCCGGCACGCCGATGAGAATGCTCGGGATCGAGCCGCCGGTGTGCACCACCGCGTGCATGGCGCAAAGGAAGACTGCGCCGGTGAGCTGATCCATGTTGTAAACAAACGGGATGAGCAGAACGAGGCCGAGTTTTCCTCCCAGTCCCGGCGTCGAGCCGAAGAAGATTCCCATGGGAACCGCAACCACCATGAGAAACAAAAGACGCGGCGTGGTCAGAAGATCGAACAGCGTCGAAAAGGCCACATCGAGATGCATAGGCGCGTCTCCGCCGGATCAGACCGGAGCCAATGTTATCCGCCGGCCGCGACTTTAAGCGCCGCAACGGTTTCCGGCGGCTGGTTCAGCGCGGCCCGGATCGCCGCTTCCACCTTCGGTCCCGGCGCCGGATGAATATCAAGATCGAGTTTCTTTGCCTCGGCGAGAAATTGCGGATCCTTCATGGCGTCATCATAGGCCTGCCGCTCTTCCGTCAGCACATTGGCCGGAATGCCCGGCGGCCCCGCGGTGAGACGCCCGATTTCCGAAAGCGCATTGAGCAGAGCCAGCAATTCCCTCCCGCGCCGGTCTTTCACATATTGGGCGGCGCGTGGCACGCCCGGCAGCGCCGATGGATCGCCTGAAAGAGCGAGGGCAAAAAATGCATGGCCCTGTTTGACGAAATCCTCCATTGATTCCGCAGTTCCGACTTCGGCCACCACCTCTTTGCGCAGCATACTCATCTCGCCTTCATTGCCGGTGAAACCGGGGACGATCTGCACGTTTAGATGCAGGGCGTCGGCGACGATCTTTGTGTCGTTATAGGCAGCCGAGCCCACGCCGGATGCGGCGAACTTGATCGGTCCTTTCGCCTTGATGAAATCGTCGATGTTCCTGAAACCGGCGCTCTTCGACAGCATCAGCGCGCGGGTGTCGTTCGCCGCCTTGCCGATCCAGCTGAATTTCGTCAGGTCGAAAAGAACACCGTCGCGCTTCAACAACTGATCATAGATCAGTCCGGTGTTGAACATGCCGATCGTGAGCCCGTCCGGTTTCGACGCATAAATCGTGTTCGCGCCAACGATGTGGCCGGCGCCCGGAACATTGCGGACCAAAACGCGCGAACCGGGCAGATATTTCTGCAAATAGCGCGCGATCAGGCGGCCGTAGGTGTCGTAGCCGCCGCCGGGGCCGGTCGCCACGATATAGGTGATCGTCTTGCCACGGAAATACCCGGAATCGGCTGCCCAGCCCGGCACGCTCCACAACAGAGCCATGCCGGCCGCAACCGCCAGCACCCGCTTCAGCATGTCCCGTTTCCTCCTGGGGCTGCTCAGTAGCCCTCAGCCTCTTCGATCTGCTCGCACCAGTCAAAGCCCATGGCCTTCACGATCCGGCTGTTGATGACGATGATGCGCGCTTCGTTGTCCGGGGCCGCGTTGAAATGCTTATGGGTGCAATAGGGCGGAATATAGACGAAATCACCCTGCGCCCAATCGAAGCGTTTGGGTTCTTCCTCCCAGGTGAATTCCATCAGGTGATTGCAGTCGAAGAGCACGTCCCAGTGAAGGTCGTAACCGCGCCCTTCCACCACATAGAATATTTCTTCGGAAAGATGCCGGTGCTTGCCGCTGGCTTTTCCCGGCGGAAGGAATTGCTGGTACATTTCGATACAGCATTCCTTCGTATTCATCTGTTCATTGATGATGTGCTTGATCAACCCCTGCGGCGAACGCTCCAGCGGCATCTGGCTCGCCTTCACCACGTTCAACCGGTCTTTGTACTGATTGCGAAACTGCTCCGACGCCTTCAGCGCCTGGGCGTAAAAATCGGCGGTACCGGCTTCGCCATGCGCGCGCGCCCTTTCGCGCGGATCGATCGACTTGGACATCCCTACTCTCTTACAAATCTTGCGGTGGCAGGTAATCGCGCTGGGCCTGGGTTTCCGGCTCCTTCGGCGGCCAGGCGGCGATCTTCTGGAAAATCAGGTGCATGAACAGAAACAGCGGCTTGGCCTTGCAGACCAGGACGATGGCCTCTTCCTCCGGATCATCGTTCAGGTGTTGATGCACACAGGCGTTCTCCACGATCATCGCGTCGCCCGCTTCCCAGTCGATGCGGCGGCCGTCATGAACGTCGTGGCCTTTGCCTTTCAGGATGTAGAACACCGCGCTGTTCATGTGGCCGTGGCGCTGGCCGTAACCGCCCGGCGCGAAGCAATCGATGTGGCATTCAATAGATTGCGCCACCTTGGCCGAACCCGGATTGATGACCTTTTTGCCGAAATTCTGCGGCCCGCCTTTCCACTTCAGGTCTTTGGAGTGATACACGCGCGGCTGCGTGAACAGCTCGTGCACCAGCTCGCCATAGGTGCCCTCCAGAGCGCGCACGAAGGTGCGCTTTTTCTGCCAGCGCTCCCAGATGACGGTCTCCTCGGTCCCGCTGTTATGGCCGGGTCCGGCTGTTTCCTTGAGCTCTGCAGAATCGGTTTTTGCCAATGCCAAACTCCCTTCGAATGGCGGATGCCGGGTTCCTGACCGCGCCCGTCGCGAGAAATCAGCCGTCCCACGGCCTGCCGCGCCATGTCAAGCCTGCCGCCCCGCCGGGTGGGCTGGTTTGGATCCGGGCAATCCGGCTTGAGCAGTGCGCCAGGCCCTGGGAGTGACCCGAACACCGGCCAACCAGGTTCGGCGGTTTACCGCAACGGCACCAGGACGGCAGCGGGCGTCATCACGAATGCGTCCTCCGCGAGCAGGCGCGGCTGCGCCGGATGCTCCAGTCCGGTGAGCAGATCGCGCCAGTTCGTGTGCTGCAGATGCTCCGGCAGTGCAATCTGCGTGTTCTCCGCCGGCCGCATCCGCTGGAACCGCACCGGATGGCGCGCCACGGCCGTGATCATCACCTCGTCCCGGCATTCGCGGCAGAAGGCACAGACCTGATCCGCGCCCTCACCCCCCACCTCGAGCGCACGATAACTGCCGGCAGCGAAAATTTCGGGATGCTCGCGCCGGAATTCCAGCAGCGTTGCGATCAGCGCGAGCTTGAACCGCCCATCCTGCCATGAATGCACATAACGCCGCATGGCATTGCGGCGGTCCTGGGCAAGTTCCGCCAAAACCTCATCCAGCAACCGGCGGCGCAAGTCATAATCGACGGCGCGGCGGTTGTCCGGATCGACCATGCTGAAATCCAACAGCTCCGTACCCTGAGAGAAATCCGGCACACCGGGAACGGTCAGCTTGAGCACGGTTTGGGCGACCGTGTTCTGTACACCGCAGCGCGCAACCTCCGTAACAAATGGGAGAAAACTGGCGAAAAAATTGCTGCCACAGGAACCATCCAGCGCATCCGCCACGAAGGAGGCAATCGCCTGCTCATACGCCACATTCGGCGCCGCCCAGCTGGATTGCAGTTTCGCCTCGCGCACCGACTTGATCATGGCGCCCTTTACGCGATCCGTGTACGCCCGCAGCACATCCTGATTGCCGGCTTCGTCCAGCAATGCGACGGGCCATGTCCCCACAAGCAGTTGGTAAAACATATATTCGTCGCCCCGGTCCGGCGCCCCGGTGGCTTCGATATCGCCGCGGCGCGCACGCAGAATCCGGCTCCATGCCTGCACATGGCGGGCCCATTCATCGGGCATTTCCGATAGAACCGCGAGCCGGGCCCGCGTGTCCTCACCACGCTTTGTGTCATGTGTTGCGGTCGCCAGCATCGCAGCGGGCCACTGTTTCGCCCGCGCGGCATTGGCGCCGTGAAAGGCCGCGATCGTGATACCGAACTGGTCAGGATCGCCACCAACCTCATTCAGGGCAATGAAGCGGTTGTAGCGGTAGAACGCGGTGTCTTCGACGCCTTTGGCCATCACCGGGCCGCTGTACTGCTGAAAGCGCATGGCGCAGCGCAGCGCAGAACTGTGGTTGAACCCGCTCGCCCCTTGCGACGCCAGATCGCCCGACAATAACTCGCGCAGGAATTCATACACGCTTGCATCGATATTCGTCTGCCGGCTGGCCAGCGCGATGGCCCAATCCAGATAACGGCGCTCGCCATTCGCGGCCGGTCCATCTTCATCGGCATAGGTGCGGTACACCGGAAAACAGGCGATGATCTGACGCAGCGCCCGCGACAAAACACGGCGCGTGAAATCGGCAGTCCTGGGATTTTGCCGCGCCACCCGCGCCGCCTGGCGCGCGAGCACATTCAGCTCGCTCGCCATTTCATTTTCCATGATCCAGAGCTTCGATTCGCGCGCGATATCGCCGTATCGCCGCGATATCCCGGTGAATTCGGCATAGGCCCGCGTGAGCCCTTCTTCGCCCGCCGGATCGATCAGTATGCCAAGCACCTGATTGGCAAAGTCGTAACCCGTGGAGCCCTGTACCGGCCAGTCGGCGCGCAGGCTTTCATGCCGCGCCAAAATCTTTTCCACCACGCAATAGAATTCGGGTTGCGGTGACTTGTCTCTCAGGCAGGTGAGGTAGCATTTCGGGTCGTACAGCCCGTCGATGTGATCGATGCGAACCCCCGTGACAACGCCTTCCGACAGCAGCCGGAACAGGAGTTTGTGCGTGCGCTCGAACACATCGGGCAGCTCCACACGTATTCCGGCGAGATCATTGATGTTGAAAAACCGGCGGTAGTTGATGTCGTCGGCGGCAACGCGGAAATAGGACGCCCGCCAGTTCTGAACCGCGATCAGCCGGTCCAACTGGCGCCAGCTCGCGAGATCGCCCGGCGTTCCGTTGATCCGCTGCAGTGAGCTTTGGATCTGTTCGCGCGCGTCTGTGTCCACCGCCACCAGCGCCGCGAGCTTTTCCTTCAGTTCGACCGCGCGGCGCGCGATCTGCGGCCGCCATTCCGGCAATCCGGCAAAACGATCGCCCAGTTTGTCCAGCGCAGGATGCCCATTGCCGAGAATCTCCTGATAATGCAGCGGACAGATTGGCAGTTTGTGCGTGCCATAGGCCCAGACGGCAAAACTGCCCGCCTCCGGATCGAACTTCAGCTCGAGACATCCGCGCTCCAGTTCCGCGCCATATTGCGCGCCAAGAAATGGAACCAGCAGCTTGCCGCGCAGATATTGCCGGTCGGGATCCCAATCAATATCAAACCAGCCCGCGTAGTCCGAATCCTGTCCCCATTCGAGAACGTCCAGCCAGAGCGGATTGTCCGCACCGCCCGCGCCCATGTGATTGGGAACAAAATCCACAATCTGGCTCAACCCATTCGCCGTCAGTGCATCCGCCATCCGGCGGAAAGCCGGATCGCCACCCAATTCCGGATTGAGCAGATCGTGATCGACAATGTCATAGCCATGCGTGCTGCCCGGGCGCGCCTTGAGGTAAGGCGATGCATAGAGATGCGAAACACCGAGTCGCGCGAGATAAGCCGCGACCGCGGCGCCATCATCGAAAGTAAATTGCTTGCGGAACTGAATGCGATAGGTCGCCCATGGCAGGCGCAGGCGGTCGTTCGCCCCGCCCGCTTGCGGGAGAGGTGTCCGCGCAACGGACGGAGGTTGGGCCGCGCTCATTTGCGCAGCAACGAAAGGACGCCCCGGAGCGGAATCGCGATCCAGTCCGGCCGGTTGGCGGCTTCATAGCTGATTTCATACAGCGCTTTTTCCAGCAGAAAGAAATCCAGCAGCACAGTGGCCGCGCTGCGGTCTGCAGGAATGCTGCAGATCCCTTTCGCTGCTGCAAACCAGGATTCCACAAAGTTGCGCGAAGCCCGTTCGCGCCACTCATCCAGCATTGCAGTGGTCGCTTCGCGTTCCGGTGCTGATTGCGCTGCGGTCGCTGCGGCGTAGGACAGCGAGCGGAGCATGCCCGCAACGTCGCGCAGCACGCAGTGTTTCGCGCGCCGTTCGGCAATCGGCCTCAACGGTTCGCCCTCGAAATCGAGAATCATGGCGTCGCCTTGCGCGACCAGCACCTGCCCAAGGTGAAAGTCACCATGATGGCGCGTTTTGGTGAAAGTGTCCGGAAGATCGGGCAACCCGCGGATTTGCTGAAGCAGGGCATCGCGGCGCTGCATCAATTCTGTGGCAAGGACACGCCCCTCCGCATCCGGCGCAGAGCCGATTGCGTGGAACGCACGGCTTGCCATGGCCTCGGCCGATGACCGCCAGCGCGCGAAGTCTTCCGCCGTAACCGGTTCCGGGCGAAAGGCAGGATCGCTTGTATCTGACGCAAAGGCGCGATGCATTTCTGCGGTGCGGACCGCAAGCCTCTTGATCCACCGGGTCAGATCTTCGAGTCGGGAGCGATCCTGAGAGTTAACGGCGCAATTCAGCTGCTTTAAGGTCCATGACCAGCCATCGCCAGAATTTTCGACGAAGCGGTGCAGCAGCGACAGCGTGCAATAAAAATTTCCCGACCGTTTTGCCAATTCCACCCAACCCAGGAGGGACGGCGTCGCGGAAAATCCGCTCGCGGACAGAAACCTGCCGATCTCGAGTTCGGGATGCGGGCCTATCTCAACTTTCCGGATCACCTTCATGATTGCGTGTTGGCCGATACGCAGCGAAGTGTTGGACTGCTCAACGCGGTTTCTGCGGATTTCCGCCGTTGCCGGATCAATGCCAGCCAGATCATGCAGCCGGCCGGAACGCAGATGTTCGACCGGTGCGGACTCTTCGCGTCCGCGAAGCTGATAGTTCACCCAGGACCGGATAAATTCGTCACGGGAAAAGGCTTCGACGAAATCATGCTCGGCGCCGCCCGCGTGAATGCGTGAAATGATCCGATTCCCAACAGCTTCGTCCGGCGCGACCGCCGCGACGGGCACGAACATGGGAAAAGCATCGCCATGGGGCGGGCGTATTTCCCACACCGCCACCGCTGCGGGGATCGCGCAGGGAAACGGAAACAGTTCGCGCGCCACGACCGAAGGTTCGCCCGCATCCTTCGCGGGATACCAGCGCTGTTTCATCAGAAAAGACGGCAGCGCGGGTTCGAGACCTGCTTTGGCTTGGGCCCAAAAGTGGGATAAATCCGGCGGAAAACGGCTCAAAGGCAAGGCGCACCCATGGCGAACGAACAGCAACGCCCCTGAGCCACGGGCGTTCCGGCCGGGGCGCGCGTGCCGGGAGATTGCCTGCTATAGTAACGACTGTGAACGTGCTCCGGAGTGGTTGGACCGGAGGGAGAGGTCGCATGCATCGGTATGAGTGCTGCCGGAAGCTGCTTGCAGTGACAATCTGCTCCGCAGTGGTCCTGCTGTTGCAGGGGCAGGCGCCAAAACCGCAGCTGCCCGATTTTGCGCCCGACGATCATACCTCCTGGTATCCGGACCGGCCGGATGGCGATAATTTCCTGCCGCCCGATAGCGGTCCCGGCCCGATCATGCAGGTCAAGGACCTGCCCTATGTCCCGAATGCCGGTTTTCAGACGGATGATCCGGAGCTGTTGCAGAAATACGGGAGGCGCAATTCGGGCGACGACTTTGTCTCGACCAAACCAACCTACCGCATCGCGGACCTGGCGAACCCGATTCTTCAGCCCTGGGCGCGCGAACAGATGCAGCGCGACAATGATGAGGTCCGCGCAGGCAAGATTCCATTCTTGGCCAGGGAAAGATGCTATCCCGGCGGAGTTCCGGAATTCGAGATTTTCCGCGGCGTCGCGCCACCAATGGTGTTTTTTGTGCAAACGCCGAAGGAGGTCCTGATCATCTGGCGTGGCGATAATCAGGTCCGGCACATTTATATGAATGTGCCACATTCCATAAATCCTAAACCATCATGGTACGGAGAGTCCGTAGGGTATTATGACGGAGATGCGCTGGTTGTCGATACGATCGGGCAGAATACCAAAAGTTTCGTAGACAACTACCGCACGCCTCATACCGCGCAGCTCCACGTCATCGAACGCTTTCACCTGACCCAGGGCGGCAGGCGGCTACAGGTCGATATCCACGTCGAAGACCCCGGTGCCTTCACCATGCCGTGGAATGCGGTGCAACGTTTCGCTGTGTGGCACCCGAAGCAGGCTGCATCGGGCGCCGACTACAAGGGCAATGGCACCCTTTACGAAAGTCCCTGCGCCGAAAGCGCGGCACTCGACCAGTTTCAATCTGGAAACTACGGCGCCACCCACGCCGCCGATGTTGCCCCTGTCCCCGCCGCCGCCAAACCCGATTTCTGACCTCGAATTTTAATCGTTCACGCGGAGACGCGGTGTCCGCGGAGAAATTTGTTTGCCACGCGGAAGTGCGGCGGCTGTTTATTTGATGGCCCGCAAGACGCGCCGAGACGCCTTCGCGGAAAAGACAGGACGAGGCAGACTCTTGCGTAGAGCACGTCACCAGCATCTCCGCGTTCTCCGCGACTCCGCGTGAGACAATTCTTTTGGGTCACAGACCGCTCTTTACCCAGCTGGCGCACGCGTCGCGGTTTTCGTCCGCATCGTGACGAGTTCTTCGGCCATGGTCGGATGGACCGCGATGGTCGCGTCGATCTGCTCCTTCGTGGCGCCCATTTTCAGCGCGATGGCGGCGAGTTGCGCCATTTCACCTGCTTCCGGACCAAAAATATGACACCCGAGAACTTTCTGATTCGCGGCATCGACCACCAGCTTCATCATCGAACGGTCCCGGCGCCCGGACAGCGTGTTCTTCAGGGGCACGAATGACGTGCGGTAGATATCGATGGTATGGCCGAGGGCCAGTGCGCGTTCTTCACTCATCCCGACGGTGCCGACTTCAGGCCGCGTAAACACCGCCGTCGGGACCAGCTCGTGTTCCGGCGCCGCCGGCGTGCCGCCATAAACGGTTCTTGCGAAGCACATCGCCTCGTGAATGGCCACGGGCGTCAGTTCAATCCGGCCAGTCACGTCACCGATGGCATAGATGTTCGGCGCCGAGGTGCGCGAATACAGGTCCACTTCGACGCGGCCGCTCGGACGCATTGCGACGCCCGCATTCTCCAGCCCCAATCCGCGCGTGCTGGGCAGACGGCCGATCGCCAGCATCACCTGATCGGCTTCGATGATTTCTCCCGCCAGAGTCACGGCGGCGACCCCGTCTGCGGTTTTTTTGCAGCGCTCAAAACCGGTCTCCAGCATCAGGCGAATGCCCTTGGCCCGCAACGAATCCTGCACCGCGTCTCTCAGGTCATCATCAAAGCCGCGCAGGACCTTCGTGCCGCGATAGACCAGCGTCACCTCCGCGCCCATGCCGTGGAAAATATGCGCGAACTCCAGCGCAATGTAGCCACCACCGACAATCGCGATGCGCCGCGGAAGCTTTTCCAGATGAAATGCATCGTCCGAGGTGATGCAACATTCCGCTCCTTCGGCGCCGGTCTGCCGCGAAGGATAGCCGCCGGTCGCGATCAGCAAGGTCTCGGCGCTGATCTCGCGTCCCGAGGCAAGGCGCACCGTGTGTGCATCCTTGACGAAAGCGCGCTCATGAAAAATCGCAACGCCGGCATGTTCGAGGACTCTGCGATACACGCCGGAAACCCGCGCAATTTCGCGGTCCTTGTTTGCGATCAGCGCCGGCCAGTCGAAGCGTGGCGGAAGCAGCTCCCAGCCATAGCCTCTGGCATCCTCGAATTCTTCTGCAAAACCTGCGGCATAGACGAAGAGCTTTTTGGGAATGCAGCCGCGCATCACGCAGGTGCCGCCGAAGCCGTTCTCTTCCGCAATCGCCACCCGCGCACCCATCTGCGCCGAAACGCGTGCGCCACGCACGCCGCCCGAACCGGCGCCGATGACAAACAGGTCAAAATCATATCCGCTCATGGACGCTGCCGTTCCACCACGCGCACGCCGCCCGGACCGGCAAGCACCAGGACCGAGGCCAGCCCGCAAAATAGTCCGTGCTCCACAACACCGGTGATCTGCGACAGCGCGGCCGCGAGTGCGGCGGCATTCCGGATTTCACTGAACGAACAGTCATAGATGCAATTTCCGTTGTCGGTTCGGTAGATGCCGCCGTCGCTGGCGCGGCGCAGGACGGGCGTCAGCCGTGGGTAACCAAGCCGCGCGGCCGCGTTGACAATCCGCGTGCGGGTCGTGACATGGCCAAAGTGAACAACTTCAACCGGCAAGGGAAATCTGCCAAGCCGATCGGTGAATTTGCTCTCATCTGCAATAACGACCATGCGGTCTGCTGAAGCCGCGACGATTTTCTCGCGCAGCAGTGCGCCACCACCGCCTTTGATCAGGATCAACTCCGGATCGGCCTCATCAGCGCCATCCACCACAATGTCGAGCCGCTCAAGCTCATTGAGATCTGCCAGCGGGACGTGCAGTGCGCGCGCCCGTTCGGCGGTGCGTTCGGAGGTTGGCGTGCCGGTGATGTCAAGGCCATTGCGGATGCGCGCCGCCAGCAATTCCAGGAACAGGTCTGCCGTCGATCCGGTGCCCAGCCCGACTTTCATGCCAGGCTGAATATATTCCAGCGCGCGCGCCGCTGCAGCGCGCTTGTACCCGGCCACATCGTCCGACGACATGATGTACCCCCACTCGCCGCTTGCGTCTTATTCGACAGTCACGGATTTGGCGAGATTGCGCGGCTGATCCACATCCGTGCCCTTCGCAACCGCCGTATGATAGGCCAGAAGCTGGACCGGAATGGCGCAAAGCAGCGGCGTCAGGAACGCATCGCTTTCCGGGAGTTCCACTGTGGCCCAGACCTGGCCGGATGCAGCTTTCAGCCCGGCACGATCGGAAATCAGCAACACCTTGCCTCCACGCGCCATCACTTCCTGCATGTTGGATATGTTTTTCTCGAACAGCTCATCATGCGGCGCGATCACGATCACCGGCACGCTGGAATCGATCAGGGCGATCGGGCCGTGCTTCATTTCTCCGGCCGCATAGCCCTCCGCGTGAATATAGGAAATCTCCTTGAGCTTCAGTGCGCCTTCCAGCGCGAGCGGATAGTTGACGCCGCGCCCGAGATAGAGCACGTCCCGCGCCCTCGCGATTTCGGCGCCGAGCGTGCGAATTTTTTCTTCCCCTTTCAGGATTTGCCCCATGTGGCGCGGCACCTCCAGCAGCAGGGAACAAAGCCGTCGCTCTTCCGCTCCGGTGATTTGGTTGCGCGCGCGTCCCGCCGCGATCGCCAATGCCGCCAGCACGGCAAGCTGACAGGTGAACGCCTTTGTCGAAGCAACGCCGATCTCCGGTCCCGCATAGGTCGGCCATATCAGATCGGCTTCGCGCGCAATGGAGCTTTCGCGCACATTGACGATTGCAGCAGCCCGTTGTCCTGCGGCCCTTGCATCCCGCAGCGCGGCGAGCGTGTCGGCTGTTTCGCCGGATTGCGAAACATACAGGCACAGTCCACCTTCCGGATACACCGGATTGCGGTAACGCAATTCGGATGCGATGTCCGCCTCGACCGGCAGCCGCGCCAGCTTCTCGAACCAGTATTTGGCCACCAGACCGGCATAGAACGCAGTACCGCATGCGGAAATCGTCAGCCGCGGCGTCTCGCGAAGCAGCGCCGCGCCCGGCGAGGCGAGTTCCACAACCAGACCGGACGCATTGACGTAGCGCGAGATGGTGTGGCCCACGACGTCGGGCTGCTCGTGGATCTCCTTCGCCATGAAATGCCGCTGCCCGGCCTTGTCGACCATGGCAGAGGATGGCGAGATTATATGGATCCGGCGCTTGACGGGGCGGTCCGATGCATCGTGGATCGTGACATCCATTCCGCGTACCACCGCGACGTCACCATCCTCGAGATAAGCCACGCGGTTTGTGAAGGGCGCGAGCGAAAATGCATCAGAACCGAAATAGGCCTCATGCTCTCCATATCCGACGGCAAGCGGACTGCCGCGGCGGGCGCCGATCAGCAGTGATTCTTCTCCGCTGAACATCATCACCAGCGCAAAGGCGCCGGTGAGGCGCCTGACGGTCTGTTTTGCGGCGTCTTCCGGTGACAGCCCCTCCTCCAGATAATGGGTGATCAGGTGCACGGCGACTTCGGTGTCCGTGTCGGATTCGAACTGATGACCTGCGGTTTGCAGTTCCTCCTTCAGTTCGCGGAAATTTTCGATGATGCCGTTGTGCACCAGTGCAACGCGAGAGGACGCATGGGGATGGGCATTGCGTTCGGTTGCTGCGCCGTGGGTCGCCCAACGGGTGTGACCGATGCCGGTCGTTCCCTGCAGCGGCTGGCTTTGCAGAATCCGGACCAGGCCGTCGAGCTTTCCGGGGCTGCGCCGGCGCTCGATATGACCGTCGTTCAGCGTGGCGATGCCGGCGGAATCATAGCCACGGTATTCGAGCCGCTTCAGCGCATCCACAATCAGCGGCGCGACTGGCCTTGTGCCGGCAATGCCGATAATTCCGCACATCTCAGGATTTCCTCATGTCTTTGCGGGTTTTGTTCCGGGCACGGATTTCATTCGCCCGCCCGGCTTTGTTGACCTGGCGCGAGCGCCCAAGCGCCAGCGCGTCCGGTTCCACATCCGTGGTGATCGTGCTGCCCGCCCCGATATAGGCGCCATCGCCAATCCGGACTGGCGCCACCAGCGTCGCATCGGAGCCCACAAACACCCTCGCGCCGATATCCGTGAAGTGCTTTCCTTCACCATCGTAATTGCAGGTGATGGTGCCCGCGCCGATATTGCTTCCGGCGCCGACGCGCGCATCGCCAATGTAGGTGAGGTGGTTCGCCTTCACGCCCGCTTCGAGCCGCGCGTTTTTGATTTCGACGAAATTTCCGACGTGCACGCCCGGATCAAGCGCGGCGCCGGGACGAAGCCGCGCAAACGGCCCAACGACGCAGTTCTCGTCAATCATTGCGCCTTCAATGTGGCTGAACGAATGAATTGTTGCGCCCCGCCGCACCGTGACGCCAGGACCAAAGACAACGAACGGGCCAATGGTCACATCCGGCTCTATCACCGTATCGGCCGAAACGAACACCGTCTCCGGCGCCGTGAGACCAGCCCCGGCATCCATCAGTTCGCCGCGCCGCCGGGTCTGGAAGGCTGCTTCCGCCTGCGCGAGTTGGGCCCGGGAATTGACCCCAAGCATTTCCGCTTCCGCACCCTCGACGGCCATGCATTTGAGTTCATGCCTGCGGGCGATGGCGATGACATCCGTGAGATAGAATTCACCCTGCGCATTCCGGTTTTCCACTTCATGCAGCAGACCGAACACACCGGGTACACGGCCCGCGATCATGCCGGCGAAGCACAAGTTGACCTTCCGTTCTGCAGCATCGGCGTCGCGATCCTCAACGATGCGCAACAGCGCGTTCCCCTCGACGATCATCCGGCCATAACCTTTCGGATCGGCCGGCCGAAAGCCCAGCGCCGCCACACCGGCGGCATGGGCATGACCCACCAGCCGGGCAAGCGTGGCGGCCGTTAGCAATGGTGTGTCCCCGAACAGAACCAGCACAGTCCCATCGAACCCCTGCAACGCCGATTCCGCCTGCAGCACCGCATGACCCGTGCCAAGCTGCCGCTGCTGAATCACCGTCTCGGCGCCCCATTCCGCGCTCAAGCGCGCAACCGCTTCGGCGCCGGGCGCGGCGACGACCACGATACGCGACGGATCCAGAGCTTTTGCCGCGCTCAACACATGGGCGAGCATCGGACGGCCCGCAATGGGGTGCAGCACCTTTGCAATTGTGGACTTCATCCGCACACCCTGACCGGCGGCGAGCACGATCACGGCCAGCCTGTTTTCGTTCATATCGTCTAAACGCCCCTGTTGCGGCCCAGGCTCCGGACCGGCAGGCCCGCCAAAGCGTGAGCGGATAAGTTGGAGTTAATCTTTCCCGCGTTCAATTTCTACGCTATCCGGGACCGGCTGGTGATATTGGCCCGGCGATGGGATTTGCGAGCGCAGCGAGTGTCTGGAAAAGAAGACGGCGTATCGGTCATTTTCGATCTGGACGGCACGCTGGTCGATACGGCGCCCGATCTGGTCGCCTCCCTGAATGCGGTGTTGACGGCCGAGGGCCACACGCCCATCAGCACCAGGGATTTGCGGCATCTGGTGGGCCACGGCGTGCGCGCCATGTTCGAGCACGCCTTCCTGAGGGCAGCCGCGGACGTGCGGCCGGAGCGTATTTCGCTGCTGACGCAGCAGTTCCTGACCC
>JANWHR010000223.1 GCA_025450355.1 Micropepsaceae bacterium | reverse complement strand
TTTTTCTGCCCATTATGCTTGCGGCCGGAATCGCAAGTTCAGCGCCGGCGCAAAGCCCGGATCCGATTCCCGACTTCTCCGGAACCTGGGCCCATGCCTCCATCCCCGGCGTGGAGCCGCTGGCATCCGGGCCGACCGCCCTTGTCAACCGGTCGCGCCGCGACGGCGGCGTCAGCAACAACATGCAGTTGGCCGGCGATTACACCAATCCGATCCTGAACACCGCCGCGGCGCGCATCGTGAAGCAGCACGCAGACCTCTCGCTCGCCGGCGTCGGTTATCCCACACCGCGCAACCAGTGCTGGCCGGGCGGCGTGCCCTTTATTCTGCCCGTCAACGGTTTGATGATTTTTCAGCAGCCGGACAGGATCACCCTGGTTTACGCCGTCGATCATCACGTCCGGCACATTCGCCTGAACGGCCGCCATCCGGAACAGTTGACACCCTCCTGGTACGGCGATTCCATCGCCCATTACGAAGGGGACACACTGGTCATCGATACCATCGGCGTGAAGATCGGGCCCTTTGCGATGCTCGACTGGTACGGCACGCCATACGGCCCCGCGCTGCACGTCGTCGAACGTTACCGCCTGCTCGATTACGAACAGGCAAAAGACGGCCTGGAGCGGGACGCAAAGGAAAATTATGGCCCGCGTTCAACGGCGGCCGCCATTCAGCCCTTCGACATGGATAAAGCCTACCGCGGCAAATATCTGCAGCTTTATTTCACCGTCGAGGACAAGCAGTTCTTCACCACGCCCTGGTCCGCGACAGTGACCTATGGGCGCCCCAAAACCGAATGGCTGGAAAATGTCTGCGCCGAGAACCCGTTCAAATACGGCACCGAAAAGGACGCCCAGGTCCCCACCGCACACACGCCGGACTTCTGACCGGTTGCAACTCCTGCGGACATAGAGAGCGGCTTCGATCAGCGCAAGGTTTTTTTGGCTTGCGGTTCCGTGCGCAGGAATTCAAAAATGGCGCGTGACATGAGGTAATGAGAGATGGTGAACCGGCCGGACGCTGCTGCCAAGTACCGCAATCGGGCGGAAGAATTGCGTACCTTTGCGGAGTCCGCAAGCGATCCGGAAAATCGCAAATCGCTCGAGGACTGGGCCAGGGAATATGACGAAATGGCTCAGTGGGCGGCGCAGATACAGCACATGAAACGGGCGCGATAGGCGGGTCCGGCCACCGAGTTGGCGCCGGCTCCGTTGAATTCAGGGCTTGCGGGCAAGGCTCGCGAGGCTGTCCTGAACGCCGGCGAGAATGTCATAATCTGCGGCAATTTTCTCAAGCGTTTCGCGGATGTTCCTGTCGTTCATGTCGGGGATCATGGCCCTGACTTCTTCGGCCTTCTGACGATATTTGAACGCACGTTCTTCGTGCTCATCCATCTCGCGCCCCATGATCCCCCGCAACATCATTGAACCCATGCCGAGGGCACCACAAGTACGAAAAGAACGGCTCACGTGACCCCTACCGTCCCCGTCGGCGCAAAATTGAAAACGGGGCATTCCGTGCCGTGCCCATTGACTCTGATGATATTTTGATTATTTCATGATGGCAACGGTGGAGGTGCCATCATGTCGAAAGTCGGTATTGGCGTCGGAGAGGAATTTCCCCTGGGCGACCCGCCGCCCGATACATCCGAGCCGGAAAGACCGCATCGCCACGCCGGGTGGCATCTCGCCCTGAATATTGCGCTGCGTTTGGCCCTTCTCGCGCTGATCATCGCGGGAATTGTCTGGATGTTCACGGGCTTTGGGGTTCATCCCGGATACGCGCCATACGGTTATCACCGGCACTTTTTCTTTCCGTTTTTCCCGCTGCTCCTGGTGCTGCTTCTGATCTTCGCTTTCCGCCGCCGTCATTATTACGGCTATTGCCACTTCAGGCGCTGGCATGACGAGCTGCACCGCGGGCACGGAGAAAGGTTCTGACAATGCGTCATCATCACCACCACTTCCGGCACGGCCCCGACTGGTCCGGCCCGGAAACCGGCGAGCGCGTCACAACGCGGGTGCAGCTTGAAATGCCACCGCAGGCGATGGAGCGGCTGCAGCGGTTGAAGGACCGCACGGAAGCGGCTTCCTATGCCGAGGTGATCCGCAATGCGCTGCGCGTCTTCGAAGCGCTCGTGGACGAACACGAAAAGGGTTCCGAATTCCTGCTCAAAAACGCGGCGGGCGAAACCGCAATCTATAAAATCTTCGTCTGACCACGAAAGGCGAAAAGCGAGAACGAGGAGCGAGAACAGAGAGGGCCGGCGCGGGGGCAGGTTCGGTGTCCTCTCGCTTCTCACGACTCTCCACGCGCTCCTCGTTTACCAGCCCACGGCTTCTCCATCCTTCCGGTGGTCTGAGCCTGCGCGGTAAAAGCGGCCAACCGCCGGATTGGCGGGATCGGGTCCAGGTGTCACCAGAATGGCCTGGAATCCGCCCATGCCGCTGCTGTTGACCGAGCGCACCCGGTGGCCCATGGCGGCGAGCTCTTTACCGACCAGATTGTAGAGCGGGGCTTCCAGGCCAAGTTCGTTCGCCACCTGGATGTGGTGAAAGCGCGCCATATCGGTGGCGGCCTGCAGATTGGCGCCGAGATCAAGCATGTTGACCAGCACCTGTGCATGGCCCTGCGCCTGCATGTCGCCGCCCATCAGCTGAAAGGCCAGCATGGGCTGTTGGCCGCGCATCACAAATCCGGCCGACAAGGTGTTGAACGGCCGCTTGTGCGGCGCAATCGCGTTCGGGCTCTTCGGGTTCAGCGTGAACAGCGCGCCGCGATTGTGCAGGATGAAGCCATAACCCGGCACCGTCACACCCGAGCCGAAACCCGAGTAATTGCTGTTGACCCAGGACACCATGTTGCCTGCGCTGTCGGCGGCAGACAGCACGATCGTGTCGCCAAGGCCTTTATCTGCGACAATCGTCGGGCCCGTGGGCGAAGCGCGGTTCGGATCCACTTTGCCGCACAGACTCGCCGCGTAGGACTTCGACAGCAGACGGTCCAACGGCACTTTCGCGAAATCCGGATCGGCATTCCAGGTGAACAGATCTGTGTAGGCAAGCTTCTTCGCCTCCACCATCAGGTGCCAGTATTTCGGATTTCTTGGCCCCAGGCTTGCCAGAGTCTGTCCCGGCGCCCATTTTGGCACGCAGGCTTCCAGCACGTTGAGAATCTCGTTCGCCGCCCAGTCCTGTGACGGCGGCGGCAGTTCCAGCAGGGTGTAGCCATGATAGGTGCTGGTTGCCGGCTCGACCCATTCGCCTTTGTAACCGGCGAGGTCCTCCAGCGTCATGGTGCCGCCGAGCGCGGTGGACTTCGCCACCAGCGCCCGCGCCACTTCGCCCTTGTAGAATCCGTCCGCGCCGTTCTTCTGGATCAGCCGGAAGGTCTTCGCCATATCGGGATTGCGGTAGATCTGGCCGGCAACGGGCTGCTTGCCGTTGATGTACCAGGTCTTCACCGAATCCGGATCGAGTTGTGTGCAGCAGTTGCGCAGGGGCAGCGCAGGCGGCAACCGCCAGTCATAGGCGATGCGCTCTGAAACCGGAAAACCGTTTTCTGCATAATCGACTGCGGGCTCGAGATCGTCCTTCAACGTCTTTTTGCCAAAGCGCTTCACTACGGCATCCCAGCCCCAGACGGTTCCGGGCACCGTGACGGGCAGAATGCCGTAGGGGGGCATGCCGGAACCCGGTCCCCAGTTCTCGGGATTCCACCGGTAACCGAGCGCATTGAAATGCTCGACCGTGGCGCCTGTGGGCGCCATGCCGCTCGCGTTCAGCGCATAAATTTTGTTTTCTTTGGCGATATAGATGATGGCAAAGAGATCGCCGCCGATGCCGACATTCATCGGCTCGACAATGCTGAGGGTCGCCGCTGCGGCGACCGCAGCGTCCACCGCATTTCCGCCCTGCATCAGGATGCGCAAACCCGCCTGCGCCGCAAGCGGCTGGCTTGTCGCCACCATGCCGTGACTCGCCATCACCTCGGCGCGGCTCTGCGACCGCCAGCCCTCCGTGCGATCGCCGCGCACGGCGCTGCAGAAAGGCGCTTTCGGTTCGGAATTGCAGGTGGAGAGCGGCGGAAGCGGTTGCGCCGATACGGGTGCCGGCAAGAGAAAAGCACCCAGCAGCGCGGCTGCGCCAAATCGAGCCATGCCCGTCGTCATGAAAAGGCGTCCTCCGTCATTCCACCTGACCGCTGTACCGCGGCAGCTTTCCGCAGATCGTATCAGTGTGCCGCTTTCCCGGTACATAGGCTATTTTAGCTCCGCATTTGGGAGGCGGTCATGACACCCGTTGCCAGAACCTTGCTGGCGCTCACCGCGAGCGTGCTTCTCACTTCCCCTGCCGGGGCGCCAAGTGCCGGGCGTTATCCGAAGCCCACCGAACTTCCCGATCCTTATCGTCTCGTGCCCGGCTGGCCCACCATTCCGGCCAGCATGAACGGTGGCCACTGGGGCGAAGTCATCCGCGTGCATGTCGCGCGCGACGGCAATATCTGGGTGTTCCACCGCTGCTTCAACACGGTGCCGCCGGGACATGCCACCTGCATTCAGCGTGGTGCCGCCAATCCGCCGATCCTGGAATTTGCACCGTCGGGCAAATTGCTGAACAGCTTTGGCGCCGGCCTGTTCGCCTACCCGCACGGTTTCACCATCGACGCGCAAGGCAATCTCTGGACCAGCGACGTGAATGACGAGGCCACGGTCCTCGGCATGCCCGCGAAAAATGCCGCAGGCGTGCAGATGGGACAGGAAGTGCTAAAGCTCAGCCCCACGGGGCAGGTGCTGATGACGCTGGGAAAAGAGGGCGTGTCGGGAAACGGTCCGGATAGCTTCGACCGTCCGACTGGAGTCGCAATCGCGCCGAACGGTGACATTTTCGTCAGCGACGGTCATGCGCCGAACGCGCATAACTCGGCGCGGATCGTCAAATTTTCCCCCGACGGGCGCTTCATCAGGAGCTGGGGACGCAAAGGTGCGGCGCCGGGCGAATTCGACGAACCGCATGACATCTTCATCGGCGGAACCCAAAACCGTCTCTATGTCGCCGATCGCAAGAACCGGCGCATTCAGGTTTTCGATCTCGATGGCAATTTCATCGCCACCTGGCCGCAATTCGGCGAGCCCAGTTCCGTTTTCGTCGGAAAAGACGACACCATCTATGTTGGTGCGGCATTTCCCGACCCACCCGCAAAAAAAGGCCTGCTTCGCGGGATTGTGGTCGGCAGCGTCAAAGATGGATCGCTGAAGGCTTTCATCCCCGATCCCGCCGATCCGGACAAACTCAATGTCGGGACAACCGCGTCGGGCATTGCCGCGGACGACGCGGGCAACATCTACGCCGCCGACGTGGCCGCGCACAATCTGCGCAAATATGTCCCTGTGCGCTGACGATTGTCCTTTGAAGGTGGGAACCCGGCCGCGCGGCGCCGGCCGCGGGAAGAAAGTTTTTCAACTTGCGGACAGTGGCCGCGGCAGTCCCCCCACCGCGGCGCTGTATCACTTCGATCGGGGTCTTTTGGCTATCCGTTTCAGCTTCAGGACCTTCTGGCGCATTTTCGCGATGGTCTCCCACTGGTCCGCCAGGCGGAGAAATTGGGAGCGCTGCACAATGTTCCTGGCTGATCGGGCCATTACCCGGCATTGCTCCGCGAATTCGCGGCACTCTTTTACAGGCAACATGCCAACCTCCACAGGAGGCCGCATCTCTTCTTACTACTGCGGCCAATGCGGCAAAAGACAACACTTCGTCAGACTCAAATAAGTCACAGCGGTGCACTTCGCATCGCAGTCCCGTTGTGGGTCTTTCAGCACGTTATGATGGACAATCATGTAATATGCGGTTCGAGAAGCGGGCGCGGAGAGCGCGATCAGGCTGATCGCATGATCCGAAATTGGGAGGACACTTCATGAAAGCGAAAACCATATTCGCCGGTGGCGTGGTTTTGTTTGCTGCATCAGGTTTCATCTATGGGGCGCAAATGTCGCGGCCTGCGGCGGCCGCAGAGCCCTCCAAACCATTCACGATCACTCGCCTCTACACGGGACCTGACGGTCAGACGCATGCGGAGCAGATCGAGGTGAAGTTTGGACCGCGCGGCGCCGAGCCTTTCAAGTTGATGGCTTCGTCGGGTGCGGAAATCCGCCGCGCCGCTCCGGGGCGCGTGGCCGACTGGCACAGGGCCCCGCGGCGACAGTATGTCATTACCCTCAGCGGCCACGGGGAGGTCGAACTCATCGACGGAACGAAAATCGAGCTCGGCCCCGGCAGCATCGATCTGGCGGAAGACCTCACCGGAAAAGGGCACATCACCCGTGTCATCGGCAGTGAGGAGCGCGTGACTCTCGCGATTCCGGTTTCGGAACATTAACGGGGGCACAGGGCGTCGATCCCACGGCCGCAAAGCCCGACTTTTGAAATTCCCGGAAAGGACAGGCCGATGAAAGCCGCGTTGAAATTTACCGTCATTCTGACGGCAGCCCTGCTGGGCGCATTCGCTGCCGGTGCGCCAGTGCGTGCTGCGGAGATCACCGTGGTCGCTGGCGGCGGACCGCTGCCCGATGTGTTCGGAACGCTGCTTCCGATGTTCGAGAGGGCAACCGGAAACAAGGTGAATTTCAGTTCCAAACCCGCGCGCGCGATCACGGCCGATCTGAAATCAGGCGCCGCCGATGTGGTCATTACCAATACCGAAGTCGTCGATGATCTGGTGAAAGGCGGCGATGTCGCGGCCGACGGCAAGACACTGCTGATGATTTCGAAAGTGGGGATTGCGGTAAAGGCCGGCGCGCCACGACCCGATGTCAGTACGCCCGCAAAGTTCAAGGCCGCGCTGCTCGCGGCGAAGACAGTCGGTTACAGTCAGGGCGCCAGCGGCCAGCACTTCC
>JANWHR010000222.1 GCA_025450355.1 Micropepsaceae bacterium | reverse complement strand
GGCCGCTGACCGATGCTGCGCTTTTCCCGCAAGACTTTGCTGGCGCTCGAAGCGGTGATCGACAGCGCGTACAACGCGCGCGCCGAACCGGTCCAGGCAAAGCAGATCACCGCGCGTCAGGGGGTACCCCAACGCTATCTCGAACAGGTCATGCAGCAACTGGTCCGCGCCGGGATACTCAAGGGTGTGCGCGGCCCAAGAGGCGGTTATCGCCTCGCCCGTGAACGCCGTCGTATCAGCATCGGAGATGTCGTGCGCATCGCCGTGAGTTTCGATGACGCGGAGGAGAATTTCGACGGCGGTTCGGATTTGGGCCGCAAAGTCGTGGTACCGCTGATCGCGTCATTGCAGGAAGAACTGATGAAAAAGCTCGAGCAAATCACCATCGAAGACATTTGCAGGCGCGCCCGCACGCTGGATCTCGAAACCCGTGCGGGGGAGGACAGCGGTGCCGATTTCATCATCTGAGCGCCGCCGTGGGGCGCCGCAGCCGGAGCACCGGCCTGGCCGTGGCAGGGTTTTCGATTCCATCACCGAGGCAATCGGCGATACGCCACTGGTGCGAATGGCGCGAATGCCAAAGAGCGCAGGCGTCAAAGCCGACTTGCTGTTCAAGCTCGAATTCCTCAACCCCGCGGGAAGCGTGAAAGACCGCATCGGCGTGGCCATGATTGATGCGCTCGAACAACAGGGCCGGATTACGCCGGGCAAAACGGTTCTGGTCGAACCGACCAGCGGCAATACCGGAATTGCGCTGGCTTTTGTTGCGGCCGCGCGGGGTTACCGCCTGATCCTCGTGATGCCCGAATCAGCGTCGGTCGAACGCCACAAAATGCTGAGCCTGCTGGGCGCGGAACTCGAACTCACCGATGCCGCAAAGGGCATGAAAGGTGCTCTTCTGCGCGCGGGAGAGATCCTGCGCAACACGCCCAATGCCGTGATGCCGCAGCAGTTCGAGAATCCGGCCAATCCGGAGATTCACCGCCGCACCACAGCGGAAGAAATCTGGAACGATACCGCAGGCGCCGTCGATGCGGTGATCGCGGGCGTCGGCACGGGCGGGACGATTACCGGCGTTGGTCAGGTGCTGAAGGCGCGAAAACCTTCGGTGAAGATAATCGCGGTCGAACCGGAGGACAGCCCGGTGCTCTCCGGCGGGTGCCCTGGATCACACAAAATTCAGGGGCTGGGCGCCGGTTTTGTCCCAAAAATTCTCGACCGTTCGGTGATTGACGAAGTGATCACGATCTCCAACGAAACCGCATTCGAGACCGCGCGCAGCGCAGCGCGGCTGGAAGGCATACCGGGCGGCATCTCCTCCGGGGCAGCGATTGCCGCGGCGTTGGAGGTTGGCGCACGGCCCGCGATGGCGGGAAAACAGATCGTTACCATTATCCCCTCCTTCGCCGAGCGCTATCTGTCAACCGCTCTGTTCGAGGGCCTTTGATCTGCCGCTTCTAAAAGCAGACGCTGCAGCCGGTCCGGGCGATCGCTGCAAATGCCATCGACACCGGCATCGATCAGATGTTGCATGTCGCGGACGCGATTGACCGTCCAAACGCCAAAGCGCAACCCGCGGGTGCGGGCACTTTCCAGTGCCCCCGAATTCGCGCGATTGAGCGGACAGAACCAGCCGTCCCCGCCCTCTGCCGCGATCTGGTTGGCAGAAACCCGCGCGCGCGGTTCGGTATTGAACCAGCACTGAACTTTCGGATTGCGCTGTTTTGCGTGGGTGAGACCAGCCCAGGCAAAGCCGACCAGGACGGCGTTGTTCATGAAATCCGCTGCGTTCAGTTCGTCGAGCACGGCATCGGCCACGGCTTCCGGCGGCGCCGAAATGCCGGGCCTGAGCGCGGTCTTGATCTCGATGAACAGGCGGAAATCCGGATTGATGTTTTGCACCGCGTTGATCACCTCCGAAAGCGAGGGCATCTGTGCGCCATCGGATGTTATGACGTGGCGGTGCCGGCGCGCGTACAGCGAACCGGGTCTCGCGCGGCCGACATCGTATTCGCGCAATTCCGCGAAGCTCAGGTCACGGATTGCCGCGAGCGGGCGGAAACGCTTCCGGCTCAGCCACTCACCATGAGAGTCCCGGCACAGCGCGGGCTTGAGATGAAAATCGTGAAACACGACCAGCCGGTCGTCGCGCGTGAGCTGGACATCCAGTTCAGCTGCGTCAAAGTCACGCGCGGCAGAGACAAAGGCCGGCAAAGTGTTTTCCGGCCATAATTGTGCCCCCCCGCGATGGGCAATATTGAGCGGATTGAGCATGTTCCATGCCGTCATGCGACGAAAACACTACGCCGCAGGGGTGGCGCAAGTGTAGAATTTAGCGTCAGAGGGTCAGGGCAGAAATCCATGAAAATCGTGCTCGCCGGAATTTTCCTCTTTGCATCCACCGGATTCGCCTGTGCCGGCGAACCCGCACCAGCCGGACCACAGGTGGTGCTGAACGGCACCATCGCATCCCTGAAATTCCCGGTTCAACCGGGGCCGATCGCGGAGGTCAAGCCGGGTGAAGAATTGATGATTACCGGCGCCTGTATCGTGGATGCGAAATCCGCCGACCATCTGCGCGTCATGCTGACGCTCACGGGTGATGCCGGTGTCGAGAGCGGCTATCACGTGCTGGCGACCGAACAGGCTCTTGGCACCGCGGGTCTCAACGTCCGCGTACCGGATCTTCCCGAGACGGCCAACCGCGATTTCAATGTCCGGGTCTTCCGGCTGGATGACGAGTCACCGCAAATCTGCAACGCCGGCACCATCCATGTTGGCGGCCCCGGAAAAAACAACCTCGGCTGATCGAAACCGGGAGCCGCAAATCAATTTTCACGCGGAGCCGCGGAGAGCGCGGCGAAAACTGATGCTGTCGTTCCGGCGAGCCACGCAATCACGAGGAAGGGAATCCATCGCGCAGGTAATGACTCCTTCGCGATCTCCGCGTTCCGCGTGCGATGTTTCCTTCTGGTCACAAACCGCTATGGATTCTTAAAGCACCCCGATTGCGAGCAGGCTCAGTGCGCCAGCGGCGATCAGCAGGGCGAGGCGCAGATTGCGGGAATTTTGTATTTGCGATCGGCTCATCGCGCGCAGTGATTCCGGATGCAGGCGAATTCCGCCGCCCGCGAGTTGCTCCGCAATCAATTCCGTATCCCTTAGCAGTTGCGGAAGATTCTGGGCGAGGCGGGCCATGCTGGTCAGGCCGTCCGCGGCATCCTTGAGTCTGGCCTCCGGACCAAGATGTTCAAGCATCCAGCGCTCGATCACGGGGCGTGAGGCCTCCCACACGTCGAATGCCGGATCGAGTTGCCGGGCAACGCCCTCAACGACCACCATCGTCTTTTGCAGCAAAACCAGTTGCGGCTGAAGCTGCATATCAAAACGGCGCGTGGTGTCGAACAACTGCTCCAGCAGGCGTCCCATCGAAACCTGTTGCGCCGTCAGGCCAAAAATCGGTTCGCCTACGGCGCGCAAGGCCTGTGCAAACGTCTCGACGTGATGGTGCTTCGGCACAAAACCGTAATCGAAATGCACTTGTGCAACGCGCAGATAATCACGCGCGAGAAAGCCCGCGAGCGTTTCGGCCATGAACCGGCGCATGCCCGCATCCATCCGGCCCATGATGCCGAAATCCACGGCGCACAGCCGTCCGCTGGCATCCACGAACAGATTCCCCGGATGCATGTCGGCGTGGAAAAATCCGTCGCGCAACGCCTGCGTCAAAAAACTGCGCACGACCACGACCGCGATGCGTTTGGGATCATGTCCTGCGGCCAGGAGGGTTTCGGCGTCGCGCAGGCCGACACCATCCACCCATTCGGAGGTGAATACTTTCGCTCCGGTGCGCGCCCAATCCAGAACCGGGATACGGAAATCGTCATCGTCGCGGGTGTTGTGCGCGAGTTCCGAAGCCGCCGCCGCTTCCATCCGGAGGTCGAGTTCGACTGCGACAGACGTCGCGAGTGTATCGACCACGGCGATGAGCCGCAGTCTGCGCGCTTCGGCCGAAAACCGCTCCGCGATTTTAGCGGCCATGCGGAATGCCGCAAAGTCACGCTGGAATTCGGCTTCAATGCCCGGACGCAGAACCTTTACCGCGACGCGGCGCGGCGGATCGTCCGTAGTTACCGCTTTGTGCACCTGGGCAATTGACGCCGCCGCGACGGGACCGCCGAATTCGGAATAAAGCGACGGCAGCGGCTTGCCGAGCGAATGCTCCACCGTGCGGATCGCGGCAGCATCGGGAAATGGCGGCAGGCGGTCCTGAAGCGATTCCAGGCCGCGGGCGACTTCGGTGCCGATCAGGTCCGGACGGGTGGCGAGGAATTGCCCGAGCTTGATGGCCGATGGCCCCATCTGCTCGAAGGCGAGTGCCAGGCGCTGACCGGCCGCCATCTGTCTGGTCGCGCGCACGCGTCCGCCGGCAATGCGCGCAAGGATGCGCAGCGAGGCCGGCGCACGGGCCTCATATTCGCGCGGCAGCAAGGCGTCGTGGCGCGCGAGAATCCGCGCCATGCGCAACAGCCGGGCAAGCTTTTTCGCGGGGCCGATCACGTCACAGCTTCCAGCCCGAATGAATGGCGGCAATCCCGCCCGACAGATTGCGGAATTTCACCTGGGAAAATCCGGCATTCTGGATCGTCGTGGCGAAGCTCTGCTGTCCCGGAAAGCGACGGATACTCTCGGCGAGATAGCGATAGGCCGCGCCATCGCCCGCCACCACCTCACCGAGGCGCGGCAGCACGGAAAACGAATACAGATCGTAAAGGGCATCCAGCCCCGGAACCGTCACTTTCGAAAACTCCAGGCAAAGAAAGCGCCCGCCCGGCTTCAACACGCGGTGGGCTTCCTGCAGCACCTGGTCGAGATGGGTCATGTTCCGGATGCCGAATGCTATCGTATAGGCGTCCACACTGGCGCTTGCGACCGGAAGCCGCTCCGCATCGCCACAAACCCGGTTCAAATGCTCCGCACCCGGCCGGACCGCGCCCTGCTCCAGCATCGGCAGGCTGAGGTCGCAAATCGTAATGTCCGCCTCGCCCCCCCTGCTTCGGACGCGCGCGCGGATTCGCATGGCGATGTCGCCGGTGCCGCCCGCCACATCCAGCACGCTTATGCCGGGGCGCGGGTCGAGCCAGGCAACGAATTCATCCTTCCAGATGCGGTGCACCCGGAAAGACATCAAATCGTTCATCAGGTCGTAACGGCGCGCGACGGAAGAGAAGACGCCACGCACCAGCGCCGGCTTTTCCTCGGGACCGACATCCCGGTAACCGAACGGAACGGTGGACTTGGGTTCAGACATGTGGTCGGAGATTAGCGAAAAACTCTTTTGCATACACCATCCATGCCCGAACTGCCTGAAGTTGAAACCGTGCGCCGGGGTTTGGCGGCGGCCCTGGAGGGCCGGCGTTTGCAACGGGTCGCAATTCATCGCGCCGATTTGCGCAAGCCATTCCCGCGGGATTTCGTGCAACGCCTGACAGGCCGCCGAATCCTGAACGTGTACCGGCGCGCCAAATATCTGCTGCTCGATCTCGACACCGGCGAGACGCTGATCATGCACATGGGGATGTCCGGCCGTTTCACGGTGTATGGACATAACTCCGGGATGGCCGCGGGCGCGGGCAAGCACGATCATGTGGTGTTCGATACCGAAGACGACACCCGCGTCGTGTTTACAGATCATCGCCGCTTCGGACTGATGACCGTCACGCCCACAGCCGAGGTAAAGAACCATCCACTATTCTTCGGGATGGGTCCGGAGCCATTAGACCGAACGTTCACTCCGGCAGTGCTGAGCGCGGCGCTGAAGGGGAAGCGCACGCCAATCAAGGCGGCCCTGCTCGATCAGCGCGTCGTCGCGGGATTGGGCAATATCTATGTCTGCGAGGCGCTGTTCCGGGCGGCCATTTCACCCCGGAGGCTGGCATCATCCGTGGCCGGAGCACGCGCGGAACGCCTGGTCCCTGCCATCAAATCCGTGCTGAAGGACGCGCTTGCTGCCGGCGGTTCATCGCTCCGCGACTACGCCCATGCCGACGGCGAGCTCGGTTATTTCCAGCATCATTTTGCGGTCTATGACCGGGAAGCCAAGCCCTGCCCGCGCTGCGGAACGCCAGTCCGTCGCATCGTCCAATCCGCCCGCTCCAGTTTCTTCTGCCCCAAATGCCAACGTTAGGCGGACGGTCGCCCTCGGCGCCGCGCAAGGACTGACAGGCAAAAATGCGTCGCTGGAAGCCCGCGGTACAACGAAGGACCGGACGGGCACTTGCATACAGAGCTTCCAGAACGTATATACGCCTCTGTATATACGAAAGAACAGTTATGGTTACGGCTAAGGTGTTCAAGTCTGGAAACTCTCAGGCCGTGCGTTTGCCGAAGGAGTTTCGTTTCAAGGGCGCGGAAGTCGAGATCACACGGCGCGGCGAGGAAGTCATTTTGCGGGAGCCGCGCAAAGCAAAGAAACGTGGTCTTTTGGACGCTATCGATATCCTCGCCTCCATGCCGGACGAGGCCTTTGAGGACATCAAAGAGAAACGGCCTCCCGAGAAGCGCAAGGGCCTGTAGATTGCCGTTGCAGTATCTTCTGGACACGGACATTTGCATCTACATCCGTGGCAAGCAACCGAAAATCCTCGCGCGCTTTGCACAGGCTAACGAGGGAGACTGCGCGATCTCGGCAATTACGCATGGAGAACTCGCATTCGGATGTGCCAAGAGTCCTAAGCCTGAACAGGCGCTGCTCGAACTTCGGCAGTTTGTGGCGCAAATTCCGAGCCTTCCGCTGCCGGTCAGTGCTGTCGAGATTTATGGATCAACCCGCTGGGCGCTTTCCCGGCAGGGACAACTGATCGGGCCAAACGATCTTTGGATCGCCGCACATGCCATGGCTGCCGGGCTGACGCTGGTTACAAACAACGAAGGCGAATTCAGCCGCGTTCCAGGTTTGAACATCGAGAACTGGGCAAAGTAGCTAACCTCCCGGGCGTGCTTCGTCCGGGTCGTGCAGTACGCCGCGTTCGATCTGGTCGCGCTCCATGGATTCAAACAGCGCCTGGAAATTGCCTTCACCGAATCCCTCATCGCCTTTGCGCTGAATGATTTCGAAAAAGATCGGCCCGATCATGGTTTTGGTGAAGATCTGCAACAGCAGGCCGCCCTTGCCCGAGCCATCCGCGAGAATGCCGAGCGCACGCATCCGCCCGACCGGCTCTTCGTGGCCGGGCAGGCGCTCGTCGAGCATCTCGTAATAGCGGTCCGGCGGAGGATCGGCGAAAGGCACGCCGCGGCTCCTCAGCGCTTCGACGGTCGCATAGATGTCGTCCGTGGACAGCGCGACATGCTGAATCCCCTCGCCTCCGTAAGCCGCGAGATATTCCGCAATCTGACTTTTGTCGTCAGCGGATTCATTCAACGGAATCCGGATTTTGCCATCGGGGCTGGTCATGGCGCGCGATTTCAGGCCGGTCAGCCTGCCTTCGATATCGAAGTAACGGATCTCCCTGAAATTGAAGAGGTCCTCGTAGAACTTCGCCCAGTAATCCATGCGCCCGCGATAGACATTGTGCGTCAGGTGATCGATGCGGGCGAGCCCGGCGCCCGGAACATGTTCTTCGCCGATGGCCATGAAATCGACGTCATAGATCGTGTGGCCGCCGTAGCGATCGACGAGATAGAGCGCGCTGCCGCCGATACCCTCAATGGCGGGGATGTTCAATTCCATCGGGCCCGGACGCCCGGCGAAGGGCTTTGCGCCACTGGCAAGCGCCCGCTCATAGGCGGCGCGCGCGTCCTTCACCCGGAAAGCCATTGCGCAGGCACCCGGCCCATGCAGCGCCGCAAAATGCTCGGCGGGGCTTTTCGGTTCCGCGTTCACGATGAAATTGATCTCGCCCTGCCGGTATTGCGCCACGTTCTTGGACCGGTGCCGGCCGACAGGGCAAAACCCGAGCCTTTCAAAGACATTGCCCAGCGCCTGCGCGTCGGGCGCCGTAAATTCGACGAATTCAAAGCCGTCGGTTCCCATGGGGTTATCGGTTTGCATCGCGCGTTCTCTTTTCTGCCGCCGGAAGAGCCACCAAATAGATAGGCATGGAAACGCAGAGCCCAAACACCGCGCTCCCGCGCACCTGGAATCCCGGCCACACGTCTCACGGATTGCGCGGCGACTATTCCCGCATTCGTCCGGATTTCACCCTCGATCAGCCGCTCGACCGTTACACGGAAGCCGAACATGACCGCTGGCGCAGACTCTACGCCCGGCAGATCGGGCTGATGCCGCGCTATGCGGTGAAGGAATTTCTCGACAGCATCGAAGAGCTTGATGTTGCCGGCGGAATTCCGGATTTCAACCGCATCAACCGCGTGCTTGGCCGGCTCTCGGGATTTCAGATCGTTGCCGTCCCCGGACTGATTCCGGACGACAGTTTCTTCGACCATCTGGCGAACCGGCAGTTTCCGGTGACCTGGTGGATTCGCGACGAAAGCGAACTTGATTATCTCGAAGAGCCGGATGTTTTTCACGACTTCTTCGGCCATGTTCCGCTGCTCGCGCATCCGGTGTTTGCGGAATACATGGTCGAATATGGCAAGGCCGGCCCGCGCGCAGTCGCCATGAACGCCATGCCGCTGCTGTCGCGCCTGTACTGGTACACCATCGAATTCGGCCTGATTCGCAGTGGCGGCGGATTGCGCGTGTACGGCGCCGGAATCCTCTCCTCGAGCGGCGAAACCGTTTATGCGATCGACAGCGGCGTCCCGAACCGGATCGGTTTCGATCTCGAACGTGTTCTGTCCACGGAATACCGGATCGATGCATTTCAGGAGACCTATTTCGTGATCGACAGTTTCGACCAGCTGTTCGCCGAAACCCACAGACCCTTTGCGCCGCTCTATGAGCGTTTGCGCAACGCGCCACCCGTTCCGCCCCATG
>JANWHR010000221.1 GCA_025450355.1 Micropepsaceae bacterium | reverse complement strand
GTCCAGAACCGCGGCATCACCGGCCCGGTCGCCGGAAAGATAGAGCACCGGTCCGTCATAATTCCGTTTGGGTGGCCCGCCGATGATCCCGCCATCGACATAGTCCATTCCGCCGTTTCGAACCGTTGTCGCAACGCGGGCGGCAGTTTCGGGATTGATGGCGTTGCAATCGATGTACAAAGGCTTGCGGCTTTGCGCAGCAAAAACCCGGCCAATCTCTTCCGCCACCGCGACGGCCACACCGGGGGGAACAATTGAAAGAAACAGATTCGCACGCGCAAGTTCGAACAGTTCGACGGCGGTCATTCCTGCACTGAGCGCGCGTTCTGCGGTTTGCGCGCTCCGCCCGGCCAGGCTCGTGAGTACCTCCACGCCATTTTCGTTCAGGCGGCGCGCAATCGCGCTGCCCATGGTGCCGGGTGCCAAGATCGCGACACTGATCATGCGAGCATTGCTTCGGAATCCCGCGGGGCCTGTTCGCGGTCGCGCATTCCGTAATCGCGCAGCACCGTGGCGACCCGCAGCCGGTAATCGCTGAAGATACCGCTCCGCCCGGCACTTTGCGCCGCGCGATGACGCGACGCGGTTCGCCAGCGGCGGACGGATTCTTCATCGCGCCAGAACGAAAGCGACAACAGCCGGTTCGGATCGGACAGGCTGGCAAAACGTTCAACCGAAAGGAATCCGTCCACCGCCTCCAGCTCCGCGCGCAATGCCGCCGCAAAATCGAGATAGTCCTGTTGCCGCCCCGGCGTGATCCGGACTTCGAAAATGACTGCAATCATGTGTCCAATTCCCTGCGTTCTGGCGGTTGCCCATAGTACGCCAACATAGCGTAAGCTGGCCGAAACTGGTGAATCCCGATGGCCGATATCAAACTATCGCTGGCGTGCAACGATTATGACCGCACGCGGCCGCTGATCGACGGGCGCGTGCGCTGCGAAGGTGTCGAGCTTGCCGTTTCCGTGCTGAAACCGCGACAGCTTTTCCCCCGGATGCTGGACAATCAGGAATTTGATTTGGCCGAATTGTCGCTCGGGTCTTACGCGGCGCTGGTGGCGCGCGGCGCCTCCCCCTTCGTCGCCATACCCGTTCCCATATCGCGCGTCTTCCGGCACTCCTGCATCTATGTGCGGACTGGCTCGGGGATCGAAACGCCGCAGGACCTCAAGGGCAAGCGCGCCGGCACGACCCAATATGGCGCGACCGCCGTCGTGATGATGAAAGGAATGTTGCAGGACGAATATGGTGTCGCGCCGCGCGATCTTCGCTGGACCATAGGCGGCCTGACCAAAGCCGTGGAAAAACCGCTCATTCCACTTAATCTGCCCACGGATATCTCTCTGGAATTTGCCGGTCCCGGCCAGACGCTGGAGGGAATGTTCGAAGCGGGCGAACTCGATGCGCTGTTTTCGATTTACATTCCGCGGCTGTTCATTTCGGGCTCCGGCTGCATCAGAAGACTTTTCCCGGATTTCAAAACCGTCGAGCAGGACTATTTCCGGCGCACGGGCATCTTCCCGATCATGCATATCATCGCGTTGCGCAAGGCCGTTTACGCGCGGTACCCCTGGATCGCGCGCGTTCTCACCCGTGCTTTTGTGCAGGCCCGCGACATGGCCACTGAAGCGATTTACGACACCGATGCGCTGGTCAGCACGCTTCCCTGGCTGATCGACCATGTCGAGGAAGCGCGGCGTTTCATGGGTTCGGACTATTGGCCCTATGGTCTGGACGCCAATCGCCCGTCGTTGCAGGCCCTGTGCCGCTATATTTACGAACAGGGCCTGGCGCCCCGGCAGCCAACGCCAGACGAATTGTTCGTTCCGGTGGACTAAGAGGTGGCCTCCATGACCCCGTTCCGGATCAACGGCATCGATCATGTGGTCCTGCGCGTGGCTGACCTCGACCGCAGCCTCGCGTTTTACATCGACGGCCTTGGCTGCTCACTCGAACTGCGGCGCGACGAACTGGGCCTGATGCAGCTTCGCGCCGGATCGTCGCTCATCGACCTCGTCCCCCTTGCCGGCATGCTGGGGCAAGCGGGCGGCATTGGTCCGGGTACGGAAGGCCGGAATGTCGATCACTTTGCGCTCGACATCACACCGTTTGATGAAGCAGCCATTCGTTCGCACCTCATTACGCAAGGCATCGAAATCGGCAAAACCGGCCGGCGCTATGGCGCGAAAGGATACGGGCCTTCGATCTACGTCACCGATCCCGATGGCAACACGGTCGAGCTGAAAGGCCCCCCGGAACAGCAGCCAGAGCAGATTGCAACCTGATCTGTCATCCCGCGCAGGGGGAATCTATCCGCGCAGCGCGCCGCGAAAAGGATTTTTGCCGCGCGTGGCGCCGGTGACAACAGACACGGCTTACCGGTATAACTTTCTCCGTCAGAGCCATGCTGGAGCGCATCCATGGAAAACAGGGTCGAAGCCCACAACCACCGTCCAGCGGCCGTCTGGAGTTCAGGGGGCGACGCCTACAACGAAATAAGCCACCAGATCGCCAGCGCCCTCGATCACTGCGTCCGCAGGATCGATCCAGGGCCCGGTGAGCGCATTCTGGACGTGGCGACAGGCACCGGCTGGACATCGCGTCTGTTGGCGCGATGTCATGCCAAAGTAACAGGTGCAGACATCGCTTCAGACCTCCTCGCCGCCGCGAAGGGACGTGCCGAGGCCGACGGGCTGCAGATCACGTACGAAATCGGCGACGCGGAAAAGCTTCCCTATCCTGATGCAAGCTTCGATGCCGTCGTTTCCACATTCGGCGTTATGTTCGTGAGCCGTCCGGAAGCGGCGTCTGCCGAACTTGCCCGGGTCTGCCGCAAAGGTGGGCGAATTGGTCTCGCGACGTGGCCCCCGGAAGGCAGCGTCTTTAAGATGTTCTCGGTCATGCGCCCTTATATGCCTGCGCCCCCTTCGCCAGCGCCGCCCAGCCCCTTTGCGTGGGGAACCCGGAGCCGCCTTGCGGACCTCTTCGGGCGCGATTTCGAACTGAAATTCGAAGACGGCATTACGACTTACTACGACCGGGATGGCGAGGCTGCCTGGAACGCTTTCGCTGCGGGGTACGGCCCAACCAAAATGCTGGCTGCCAATCTCGATAAAGCGCGACGATCACAGCTCCAACGCGATTTCGTGGCCTTCCATGACGGTTATAAAGCGCCTTTGGGGATCGCGGTGCCGCGTGAATATTTGATCGCAATCGGCAAGCGCCGTTAGCTACGAACGCGATTCCCCGGTGCTCCTGCTCCGATCCCGCGCAAAGACACGCCGGGAATTAGAGTGCCATTTCCTGCGCGACCTCGGCGCCTTCACGTGAACGATCTCTTGTACCGGTATTGGTCTGTCTAACCCTGGAAGCTGTCTTTTCGCCGGCGGGTTTCGGCGAATACCTCCACGTCATCCGCATCCTGCAATCCCAGCGAGCGGCGGATTTCGAGCGAGCTCGCGCGCAGAAACGGATTGGTTTTTTTCTCGATGCCGATATTCGAGGGCAAAGTGGGCAAGCCTTGCGCACGGATGGCACGCACTTCCGCCATGCGCCGGACCAGTTCGGGATTGCCGCCTTCAACACTCAGTGCAAAGCGGCCATTCGCCTCGGTGTATTCGTGCCCGCAATAGACGCGCGTATCGTCCGGCAGGTGGACCAGTTTGGACAGGCTGTTCCACATGGTGGGCGGATCGCCCTCGAACAACCGGCCACAGCCCATGGCGAATAGCGTGTCGCCAGTGAAAACCGCCTTATCCTGTTCGAACCAGAAGGCGATATGGCCCCGCGTATGCGCCGGAATCTCCAGCACTTTCGCGACATGGCTGCCCGCCGCATAAGAATCGTTTTCCACCACCCCGACGCCAATGCCGGGAATCCGCGCCTTGTCCTTTCCGGGCCCGACGATCACTGCGCCAAACTTCGCCTGTAGCTCCAGATTGCCCCCGACATGATCCGGGTGATGATGCGTGTTGAGAATATGGGTCAGTGTCAGGCCATGCGTCTCCAGCGCACGCATCACCGGTTTTGCTTCCGAGGGATCCACGACCGCACACACGCCTTCATCACGGTCAAAGGCCAGCCAGGCGTAATTGTCCCTGAGGCAGGGCACCGGTTGGATTTCAAACTTTCCCATCTGTTAACTTTCGCGCGAGATATCACGCTCATGCTGCGCCAGCATAAGCTCAAGGGCAACCCGAAGGTTGAATGGAACCCCCTGCGACGGTACGGATAGGGCGATGAGTGTCGATGTCCCGGCGTTGGAACAGTTCTATGACAGCCGCATCGGCCAGGTGACGCGGCGGCTGATTTTTCGCCGCATCCGGGGGGCGTGGTCCGATATGTCAGGCCAGCGGATCCTGGGACTCGGTTATGCCTGCCCCTATCTCAGGCCCTTCGTCGGCGAGGCCGAACGGATCATTGCGGCCATCCCGGAAGGTTTTGGCGCAACGCCCTGGGGCATCAGCAGCACGATTTGTTCGACAACCGTCGTGGATGAACTCGTGTTGCCCTTTCCCGATGTGTTCTTCGATGCGGTTCTGGTCGTTCATGGGCTGGAGACCGCCGATGCGCAACGCCCGTTCCTGCGCGAAATCTGGCGGGTGCTGACGCCCGCCGGGCGATTGCTCATGATTGCACCCAACCGCGCCAGTCTTTGGGCGCAGCTCGAAAGTTCACCCTTCGGCCATGGGCAGCCTTACAGCCGCGGCCAGTTGGATCAGTTGCTCAAAGGATCGCTGTTCTGCCCGGAGCGCTGGGATGCCGCGCTGTTCATGCCGCCCTGGGGCCGCAATCCATCCTTGCGCGCGGGGCGTGCGTGGGAACGGGTCGGACACACCGCCTGGCCGCGGCTCGCGGGCGTGCACCTGGTCGATGCGACAAAGTCCATGTAAGCGCCGGCGCCGGTGGTGAAAAAGCGGCGAACGGTTCTGCGCCCCGCAATGGCGCACGGCCGCTGACGCAGGTTGTTTCGATTCGCCGCCTGGTCTCAGCCGACGTTTCCCACAGAACGCAATTGGGCGACGACTTTTTCCAACTCCCTTCGCTCGACATTCGTGCTCTTCCACGCGCTCGAAAAACCACGATTGGGCGTGACCGGTTTTTCATTGTCATGCAGGTCGCCGAGTCTGACACGCATCGGCATGGCAACGCCCTGCCCCAGCATGATGGCCTCGCGGTCGCCGAGGACGGGCAGATAATCCATCAGGCCAAGGGCGCAGTCATGGGTGTTTACGCGCATCACCTCCTGATCGCGCTCGGTCGAAAGCCGCATCGCGATCACCGTACTGCATTGCGAAATGATCGTGCTGTCCAGTTCCGACGGACGCTGCGTGACGAGTCCGAGGGAGATGCCATATTTGCGGCCCTCTTTTGCGATGCGCGTAAGCGCCTCCCGCGTCGGCATGAATTTGTTGCTGTCCAGCGCCGGGATGTAACGGTGGGCCTCCTCGCAAATGAGAAGCATCGGCAATTGGCCTCCGCTCCACAAGGCAAGGTCAAAGGCGAGCCGGGCAATCAACGCGATCACGATATCAAGAATCTCGGGGGGTACCGTAGCGAGATCGACGATGGTGATCGGCTTTTCGCCGGTGGGGACACGGAAAATCCGGCCAAGGACATCCGCCATGGTATCTTCGACGCTCAGGCTACGGAACATGAAGCCAAAACGTGGATCGCCGGAAACCGCCTCGATCCGGTTCTTCAATCGCGTATAGGTCAGCGGGCTCTGGGTGCGCTCCAGTTTGCCAAGCTGCTCGTCCAGATAGGCGGTCACGTCCGACAGAAGGAAAGGCATCGGCGTATCGACCGTGATCGCGCCGCCCCGGTTGGGGACCCGCTTCGGAGCGGCCGCGCTGATGGCGCTGCGGATCTGTCCAACCTGTCCACCCACGGTACGCCGTTTGGCCGCGAGCACCGCATCCGACAGGACCTGGACCTCCGCCTCCCGGTCGCCGTCCGGCGTGGTCAGCGCCGTGCAAAGCTCCCGGAAATTCAACAACCAGAACGGCAAACGCAGGTTGCCGGGATCGATGCATTCTGCCCGGTTGCCGAAGGCCTGCGCATACTCACTGTGGACGTCGAGTACGACAACCCTTGCATAAGGATATTCATCCAGGACACGCTGAAGAATACTGGCGACCGTGCAGGATTTTCCGCTGCCAGTGGTGCCGACAACAAGGAAATGTTTGGCCAGTAATTCGTCGACAATCAGGCGCGCCGGAACGGATGAGTCCTGAAATAAAGTGCCGATTTGAATGGTTGGCTTATCCGGCTGATAGTACACGCAGGCCAGTTCGTCGCGGCTCGCTTGCGCAACCGGATCTCCCAAAGCCGGGGAACTCGAGATGCCACGGCGAAAGTGCAGTTTTCCGGTTTCCCGATCGGTTATGACCTCGCCGGCGAGACTCAGCTCGATGAGGCGGATTTCCTGGTCATCGCCAATCGCCACCGGCATCGGCGAACTCATCGCGGAGACGATCCCGATCACGCATGAGTTGGCGGTTGCGATCGTGACCAGCACGCCGAGTTCGATGCGATTCCCGGTTCCCGATTCCGAATCCAGCGCCAACGAAGTCAGTGTTGCCACAGCCTGAGATCCCGACACCGACACGATATGGCCGAATGGCGGCGTCATTTGCACCGGAACCGCGGACAGATTCGGCAGTTCTGTGACGGGGCCAATCGCGTTCATGGGCGGCTTCCGTCAGGCGACGGTTTTTCAGATTGACCTCCTTCGCCACGGCCGGCGGTCGGCAAAGTGAAGGTGACTGTCGTCCCGCGAGCGGGCGCGCTTTCGATGTGAAATTTGCCCCCGTGCCGGTGAACCAGCGCCTTTGCAATCGGAAGTCCAAGCCCTGTCCCTTCCTCCCGGCGGGTATAGGCCGAGCGAATTTGCGTGAACGGCTGAAGCGCGCGGTCAACTTCTTCCGGCGTCATCCCGCATCCATTGTCGTCAACGGCGATCGCAATCGTGGACGGCTCTTCCATCGCGGCCGTGACGCAAATGCGGCCGC
>JANWHR010000220.1 GCA_025450355.1 Micropepsaceae bacterium | reverse complement strand
GGGCCGGCATTCACACGGGGATTATTTTGCGCCGTTTGGTTACCGGACAGACTGTTCGCCGTGCTGCCGACTCCGTTACCGCCAAGCGCGGTCCCGCCGCCGGCCGTGCTGCCGAGCGTGTTGTTCGTGCTGGCGCTGCTGTTTGTGCCAAGTGAGTTGGAGTTAAGGGCCAGCGAGTTGTTGGTGTTCATGGTCCCCGACGGTCTGCTCAAGGTGCTGTTAATGCCGCCATTGATCGTGCCCGGGGTCCCCATGGTAGTTCCGATCGCGCCTGTGCCGCCCAGACCCGTGCTTCCGGCAGTGCCTGTTCCGGCAGATCCAATGCTTGCGCCTGTCGTTCCGCCGGCGCCCGCACCTGCAGCACCCCCGCCGGCCGCGCCTCCCGCTTGGGCAAAGGCAGATGCGGCGAAAGCGATAGAGCCGCAGGCCACTGCGGCCACCAATGTTTTCCTTAGCATCGCCATGACCAGACTCCCTTTGGGTGATTCGCGCCGCATCTGTGCTGACAACGGCCGGTTCCCGGAATCTTTTCCCTTTGCGCGAACACATCTCGGCCATGCGCGGGAAGAAGCTGCGCCACAGCAGCGGTTCTGATACAATTCCGCGCGCCGTTGCCTGGAGAGATTTATGCGCGCACCGGTTTTGCTGCTCCTGTTCCTGCTGCTCAATCCCGTTGCGGTGGACGCCCACCATTCGCTTTCGCCTTACGCGATGGCGGACTTGCGCACGGTTACGGGGACCGTGAAGACCTTCGACTGGAGCAATCCGCACGTCAGGATCAATCTCCTTGTCGCGGAGGCAAACGGAAACTACAGCGAATGGGAATTCGAAAGCAGCAGCGTCAGCCGTCTGACCACCGGCGGGTTTACCAAAGATGCGATTGCACCGGGCGACAGGATCACCGTCTCCTATAATCCGCGCCGCGATCACACCACCGGCGGATTTTTCATCGCGGTCACCACCACGAACGGGACGACTTACACCACCGACCGCTTTCGTAATTTTTCAGGCAGGAATGCCGCTCCGGGTTAGGCCGGTTTGCGATCAGATGCGCCGTGTCAACCGAGCATTTTGCTGACCATCTCGTAGAGATTGTTGGATAGGCCGGACCCCGCGGCAATGGTCTCGAGTTCAACCCGGATCAGGCGTTGCCGTTGGGTATCGTAGCGCCGCCAGGTCTCAAACGCTGCGGCCATGCGAGCGGCCGTTTGCGCATTGATCGAGTCCAGCGCCTGTACCACTTCGCGCAGCAGGCGATAACCCGCGCCGGAACGGTCGTGGAAGCGCAGGGGATTTCCCACCGCGAACGCGCCAATCAGCGCGCGCACGCGATTGGGATTCTTCATGGTAAATACGGGATGGTTCATGAGCGACCGGACCCGGTCAATGGTGTCCGGCAGCGGTGACATGGCCTGCAGGCCCATCCATTTGTCCAGAACCAACGGATCGCTCCGGAAGCGTTCGTGGAATTCGCCAAAAGCCGCTTCGCGCTTCGGAGTCGACATCCGGGCGAGCGCCGCCAGTGCCGCGGTCATTTCGGTCATATTGGCCGCTGCGCGGAAATGCCCGTAAGCCGCGTCTGCCGCAGCGCCGTCACGACGCGCGGTGAGAAAGCGAAGCACCGCGTTGCGCAGTGCCCGGCGGCCGGCAGATGCCGCATCCGGACTGAACGGTCCCGATGATTCCAGCCGGTGATACAACAACTCGAATTTCGCTCGATGGGCCGCCGCCACGGCGCCAATGAGCGCCTCGCGCGCCGCGTGGATCGCCTCAGGATCGATGGGTGCAACCTTTAGCGCCAGTTCGCTTTCGCTGGGTGGCACCAGCATCAATGCGGTGAATGCATGATCCTCACCGGCCTGGCTGAGCGCATTGCCGATTGCGTCGATGTAGATCGCGTCTGTCTGCCCCGGCCGGCCGGACTGGACATCGCCAATCATGCGCAGCAGGACTTCGGTAGCAAGCTGTTGGCCGGCTTCCCATCGGTTGAAGGGATCCGGATCCCGGCTCATCAGGAACGCGCGGGTCTGGGGATCAGCGTAGGTGTGTATGATCACCGGCGCCGAGAAGTCGCGGCCGATCGAAAGCACCGGTGGTTCAGCAAGGTTTGTGAAGACAAAACGATGTTGCGGACCGGTCAATTCAATGACCCGTTCCGTGGGACCGATCTCGTTTTCGCCTTCCAGCGTCACCGGCAAAGGCAATTGCGATTTGCTTCCGATCAGCCCCAGGGTCAGCGGAATCTGCAAGGGTTTTTTCTCCGGCTGACCGGGCGTGGGGGCGCTCCGCTGCGAGAGATTCAGCGTGTAGTTTCCGGTTGCCGGATCGTAATCGCCTTCGGCACGGATCTCGGGCGTACCCGCCTGCGAATACCAGAGCCGGAACTGCGTGAGTTTGCGCCCCGATGCGTCCTCGAAGCAGCGGATGAAATCTTCGACTGTTGCGGCCTGTCCGTCATGCCGCTTGAAATACAAATCCATGCCCTTGCGGAAAACCGGCGGCGACACAATCGTGCGCAGCATCCCGATCACTTCCGCGCCCTTTTCGTAAACCGTTGCGGTATAGAAATTATCGATGGCGATATAGGATTGCGGCTGAACCGGATGGGCGAGAGGGCCGGAATCCTCCTGAAACTGCCGCAGGCGCAAGTCTTTCACGTCGTGAATGCGGCGGACGGAATGCGAACGCATGTCCCCGGCAAATCCGCTCTCGCGAAATACGGTCAGCCCCTCCTTCAGTGACAACTGGAACCAGTCACGGCAGGTGATCCGGTCACCGGTCCAGTTGTGAAAATACTCGTGGCCGACGACGGATTCGATGCGGGCGTAATCGTCATCGGTTGCCGTTTCGGGACTGGCGAGCAGGACCTTGTCGTTGAAGATGTTCAGTCCCTTGTTTTCCATCGCGCCGAAATTGAACGCGGAGACGGCTACGATCATGAAAATATCGAGGTCGTACTCGCGCCCGTAGGTTTCTTCGTCCCAGCGCATGGCGCGTTTGAGCGAATCCATCGCGTAATGGGCGCGGTTCTCATTGCCATGCTCGACGTACACCCGCAGGTCGATCTTGCGGCCTGAATGCGTCCTATACTGATCGGAAATGTGGCCGAGATCGCCGGCGACCAGCGCGAACAGGTAACTCGGCTTCGGGAATGGGTCGCGCCAAATTGCAAAATGGCGTCCGCCATCGAGATCGCCCGATGCGACAGGATTTCCGTTGGAGAGGAGCACCGGGGCAGAAGCTTTTGGCGCCTCGACACGGGTTTCAAATTTCGCCAGATTGTCGGGCCGGTCGAGGTAATAGGTGATGGCACGAAATCCCTCCGGCTCGCACTGCGTGCAGTAGATGCCGTTGGACATGTACAGCCCTTCGAGAGCGGTATTCGCGGCGGGGGAAATTTCGGTGACGATTTCGAGCTGAAAATCGGCCGGAGGGGATTGAATGGTCAGACTGTCCGCCGTGACGGTGAAAGCGGACGGCTCGACCGGGCTGCCGTCCAGTGTCAGTGAGACAAGTTTCAGCCTTTTTCCACTGAGCACCAGTGGCTCAGCATCGGAGACCTGCCGCTGAACATGCATTTTTGCCCGGACGTGTGTGGCAGACGCGTCAAGACTGACGTTCAGGGCAATCTCGGGGATGCGATACGGGGGAGGGGCATAATCCTTCAGATGAATGGCGTGCGGCTCGGCAGTTTTCATGGCGTCTCCCGGTAGTGGCATCCTGCCTTGTGAAAACTATAAACGCATGAGGCGGGTTGAGGAAACCCGCCCGCAAGTGGCGAAGCCAAACTAGAATCCCGTTGGCAGCAATTCGTTGAGGCGCTTGGTCAGCGCGAAACAGGAGATCGACATCGGCGCGTTTCGCGACCAGAAGTCGAGTGACTGATTTTGCGGCTGCTGCCAGGGAAAACGTCCGGCCAGATGGGCCTGCGCGAGGTCCTCGCGATCTGCGCCGAAGACGTTCTGTGCCAGCCGCAGTTCCAGATCCGCAAGATCGCCGGCAAGGTTCTTCATGGCGTGTCGACGGCGGCGTAGTCGTCGCGAGACATCTGCTCGCGCAGGGCCGGAAGTACGCCTGCGGCACCTTCGACACTGCCGTAGCAGAGTTCGAAATCTTCATAGTCGCGCGCCGAAACGCCCGCGCCTGCAGGAACAGCGATGGTTAGGGCGGGAAGCATGGCGATAATGGGGAGCAGCATGGCCGCGTCTATAGCGGAAATCTTGCTCTATGCCGATTGGCTCAGACGGTTGCGGCCGAGCGGGTCGGCATCCAGCACACGGCCAGCCATGGCGCCAATCCAGTCCAGCCCGGCTGAGAGCCGGACATTTTCGCCGATGACAAGAATGGCCGGCGTATCCGCGTCCGATGCGGCTACGCCCAGCCTCGCCAAATGCGTGATTGTGCTGCTCTGATTCTGCAATGATGCGTTGCCGATGACCGCCGCCGGTTCATTCGGGCTGCGGCCCGCTTCGATCAGCCTGGTCGCGATTTCCGCGGCATGGCGGCGGGCCATATAAAGAATGATTGTAGGCGAGCCGCGGGCAATCGCTTCCCAATCGAGGTCTGGCGCCGCGCCATTTCCCGCGGTTCCAGTGATGAACGTCACCGCCTGGTTCGTATCCCGATGGGTTGCCGGAATGCCGGCATAGGCGATGCCGCCGATCCCGGCAGTCACTCCGGGCACCATGCGGAACGGAATGCCGGCCCGAACCAGCGCCAGGGCTTCCTCGCCACCACGCCCGAAGACGAACGGATCGCCCCCCTTCAGCCGCAATACGCGCAGCCCTTTCCGGGCAAAGCCGATCGTTTGCCGGGAAATCGCCGCTTGCGGCCGGGAGGGTTTGCCGCCGCGCTTTCCTGCCTCGACAATGCGCGCACCCGGCCGTGCAAAAGCCAGCAATTCCCTGTTTGCCAGCGCATCGGCCAGAATGGCATCGGCGTTCGTGATCGCCTGAATGGTATGAAGCGATGCCAGTCCGGGATCACCCGGTCCCGCACCGGCAAGCCAAACCCAACCGGGTTCCAGCATGGGCAAGCCGAGCGTTTCGGCGATCTGCTTGACGGCCGCGCGCTGCGCTGGTCCAAGAGGGATGATGGAGTCCAATAAACACACCACAATTGTGTACAATAAAATTATAGCACAGTGTTCGCGCGTAGTAACAACTTTATCCGCCCGGCCGGTATTTGTGGCAGATTGCGAATGGTTGAGAAGCAAAACAGGCCCATGCGGATTGGACTGATCTTTGCGCCACTGCTGATCGGGGGAGCCGGACAGGCTGCCGACAGCGGCGGCTGGCGGGAATTCAGCTATCCCGAATCCGGCTTTGCTGCCGAATATCCCTCACAGCCGACCGCTGAAACGCGGGACTACCACACGGCGCAAATCCCTGAAGGTGTGGTCAATGAGCGTATCTATTGGGTCAATTCCGGCGGGGTGATTTATGCCGTGGAAGTGGCGGATTTTTCCGGCAGTTCGGCGGACAAGGACCGCACGATCGAGGAAGCGGCGAGAAATCTGCTGATGCAGGGCCGGATGACACATGATGAATCGGGCGCCCGGGTGGATTTCAATTACGGCCGGGAAATCCGCATCGAAGACGGCGCTGGCGGCAGCATCACGGATGCGATTTTCTTTATCGGTCACAAGCTGTATCAGCTCAGGGTTAATTTTCCGGCCGGGAATACCGATCCGGCAGGTTCATCGGGAATCCACTTCTTCCAACAGACCTTCAGATTGCTGAACAGCTATTGATGCGCGCCCGCAATCACCATCGAAAGGCCGCCCTGCACGCCGGAATTCTTGCCATTCCGGCACTGCTGGCCTGCGGCGGCGCGTCTGCCGCGTCGTGGCAGGAATATGTCTATGCCAACTACGGTTTTGCCGTCAGCTTTCCACAGCCTCCCAAAACCGGATCCGGACGCTTTCAGCTTCCCGATGGAGCAAGCGTTCCCGCAGTCGTCTGGTCGGTGACCGAGCCGGATGGCGATTACCGGGTGACTATTGCCGATCTCACCAGGAGGTCCGAAAGCGAACGCGGCATCATTGACGGTGTCGAAGCGACTCTAAAGCGCGATGCCGACGTGAAAGTCGAATTACCCGCGCGCGTGCAGGCGGTGTTCGGGCGGCAAATCAGCCTCGCGGGTCATGACGGAAGTCACATCAGCGCCGCCGTCTTCGTCTATCAGCACCGGCTGTACGAAATCACCGGCACGGCGTCGGCGGCGGCGGCGCAGGCCGGATCGAGCGATGCGATCCGGTTTCAGCAGTCGCTCCGCTTCACCGGCAACACCGGCGGTTTCCTTGGCCTTAACCTGCTGCTCGGAGTCCTGCGCCAGCTTTGAACAGCATGTTTGGAATTCCCCAACCCGGGCTGCAACCGAATACGTTCCGGTTCGAAACCGAGCCGTTGATCGCGGAAACCGGTTTTCGCGAATACGACGCGCGCTGGCTTTTCCCGCAGGAAATCAACCTCACCGGCATGCAGGCGCTGGGTCTCGCGCTGGGCCATTTTTTTCGCGAAAGCGGGGCCGAGCCCACAGTGGTCGTGGGCCACGATTTCCGTTCCTATTCGCTCAGCATCAAGCATGCGCTGACGCTTGGACTGCTCGCCGCCGGATGTGCGGTACACGACATTGGCCTTGCGCTTTCTCCCGTCGCCTATTTCGCGCAGTTCGCGCTTCACGCGCCCTGTGTCGCGATGGTGACCGCCAGTCACAATGAGAACGGCTGGACGGGCGTGAAGATGGGGGCAAAACCTCCGCTCACCTTCGGGCCGGAAGAGATGACGCGGCTGAAACAGATCGTGATGTCAGGCGAAGCCCGGCCGCAGTCCGGCGGCGGCTATGTGCGTGTGCCGAATATGCGGGAAATCTATCTCGACGCGGTCACGCGCGGGCACCGGCTGGCGCGCCCGATCCGGGTGGTCGCGGCTTGCGGCAACGGCACCGCCGGCGCCTTCGCACCCGAGGCGCTGCGCCGGATCGGCGCCGATGTCATTCCGATGGATGCCGAGCCGGACTGGAATTTCCCGCGCTACAATCCCAATCCGGAAGACCTGCACATGCTTCACGCCATGGCGGAAACAGTTCGCGCAGAGGGGGCGGAGATTGCGCTGGGCTTCGATGGCGATGGCGACCGTTGCGGCGTTGTGGACGGGGAGGGGAGGGAAATTTTCGCGGACAAGGTCGGCGTGCTGATTGCACGCCATCTCTCAGCGCGAATTCCGCACGCGAAATTCGTTGTCGACGTGAAATCGACCGGGCTGTTCGAAACCGATCCGGTCCTGAAGGCGAACGGCGCCTCGGCCGATTACTGGAAGACGGGCCATTCCTACATCAAGCGCCGCACCGCAGAACTCGGCGCCGTGGCCGGATTGGAGAAGAGCGGACACTATTTCTTCAACCCGCCGGTCGGACGCGGTTATGACGATTCCATTGTGGCTGCGATCGCAATTCTGGAAATGATCGACGCGGGCGACCGCACGATTGCGCAGCTTGCGGACGATCTGCCCCGCACCTGGGGGTCGCCGACCATGTCGCCTTTCTGTCCCGATCTCCGCAAATATGGCGTGGTCGATGCGATCACCAAAGAATATTGCGCGCTCGAAGCACGCGGTGAAAAAATTCTGGGGCGAAATATCTCGCGCATCGTCACCGTGAATGGCGTGCGCGTGATGCTGGACGACGGCACCTGGGGTCTCGTCCGGGCGTCCTCGAACAAGCCATCATTGGTGGTCGTGTGCGAAAGCCCGGTGTCCGAGGCCGCGATGCGCGCAATGTTTCACGAGATTGATGCGCGGCTGCAGAAATTCGCCGAAGTCGGCGAATACGACCAGCGGATTTGACCGGCGGCGGGGGCTGCTTTCTACGCCGCTCGTGCCGGCGAAGTCTGTTGCACAAATGCCAGCGCGTCGAGCAGGACGGCGATTCCGGCGCCCTTGCGCGTGGCATTTTCGCTCAAATGCCGGCGGAACTGCCGCGCGCCTCTCTGGCCCTGGAACAGCCCCAGTATGTGCTTTGTCATTGCGTTCAGTGGCACACCTTCGTGCAACCGCGCGGCGATATAATCCACATAGCTCCGGATCGCCGGTTCCAGTCCGCGCCCGGAGTCGCCAAAGAAACGCCCATCCACTTCAGCGAGTATTGCCGGGTTTTGGTATGCGGCCCGCCCCAGCATGACGCCATCAACGAAACGCAAGTGGTCCAAAGCCGCATCCAGCGAAGTGATGCCGCCGTTCACCGTGATCTTCAGTTCAGGGTGGTTGCGTTTGTACCGGTACACCAGCGGATAATCGAGCGGCGGGATTTCCCGGTTTTCCGCCGGTGACAATCCCGAGAGCCATGCCTTGCGCGCGTGGATGATGAAATTATCGGCCCCTGCGGCCGCACATGACTCCACGAAGCGGGGCAACGCTTCCTCCGGATTTTGATCATCAACTCCAATACGGCACTTGACCGTGACCGGAACGTTGGCCGCAGCACGCATCGCGGCCACGCATTCGCCCGCCAATCGCGGATTGCGCATCAGGATGGCCCCGAAACAGCCGGATTGCACCCGGCCTGACGGGCAGCCACAGTTGAGGTTGATTTCGTCATAGCCCCAATCGCTTGCGACTTTTGCCGCCGCCGCCAGCTTTTTTGGATCGGCGCCCCCGAACTGGATCGCAACGGGATGTTCGATGTCCGAAAAACCGAGCAGCCGTTCGCGATCGCCATGAATGATCGCATCCGCGGTGATCATCTCGGTGTACAGCCGCGCGCGCCTGCTCAGCAGACGGTGCAGGACCCGGCAATGCCGGTCCGTCCAGTCCATCATCGGCGCAATCGCGAAAATCGGTGCCGCGGCCATGGCGCCTGATTCCACAATCGAGCGGGGAGTGCAAACGGATTTGCCGAACCGCTGCGACAGGATATTGTAACGCCATGCTAAAGCACGTCATCCCGCAGCGGGCGCGAAACCTCGGAGGCTTTTCCGTCGGCCGCGTCCTGCCTTCCGCGGAGCAACGGATGGCCGGTCCCTTCGTGTTCCTCGACCACATGGGTCCAATTGACTTCCCTGCGGGCATCTCGCGCGACGTGGATGTCCGCCCGCACCCTCACATCGGCCTCTCGACCATCACCTATCTGTTTTCGGGCGAAATCATGCACCGGGACAGCCTTGATTCCGAGCAGCCCATTCGTCCGGGAGAAGTCAACTGGATGGTCGCGGGACACGGCATCACCCATTCCGAGCGCTTTGAAAAAGCACGCAGGCAGGGTGACCGCGTCCATGGGATTCAGGCGTGGGTCGGTTTGCCAGCCGGGCAGGAGGAGACCGATCCGGCATTTTTCCACCATGGATCCAAGGATCTTCCCGCCCTTGACGATTCGGGAATCGCCATTCGTCTCATCGCCGGTACTGCATTCGGTAAAACAGCGCCGGTCAGGACTCATTCCCCGATGTTTTATGTGGACGTCCGGCTTGCCGACGGCGCCCGCATCGAACTGCCCTCTCAATACGAGGAGCGGGGCGCGTTCATTGTCTCGGGAACCGTCGAGGCCGATGGGCGAAGCATCGAATCCGGCCAGATGGTAACATTTGTGCCGGATCGGCCGGCGATCATGAAAGCCGCCGGACCTGCCGTTTTGATGCTTCTGGGCGGGGATCGCATCGGCGAACGGCATATCGAATGGAATTTCGTCTCATCGTCGAAACAGCGGATTGAGCAGGCGAAGGCGGACTGGCGCGCCGGCCGCTTCAGGCTGCCCGACCGCGACAATGCGGAATTCATCCCTCTTCCGCCGGACCCGCCGCCGCCCCCTCCCGCGATGTCATAGCCACGCGATAAGTTGTGGCCAAACCCGCAAATTCGATTTCACGCGGAGACGCGGAGCGCGCGGGGATACTTGTGACTTGAGCCCCTTCGCTGTCGCGCACTGAATACCTCCGCGTCTCCGCGTCTCCGCGTGAGAAAATTTGCTTCGCTCACTCGACCTAAAACACCATCAGGTGCAGTTGCGCCAACAGACCGAGCGTGCCGCCATAAACCGTTTGCGCGATCAGCGTCCACAATGGCGTGGCATACCCATAATTCACCGCCATGAATCCTGGCGGCTCGAGCTGCCGCACCATCGTGACCCCGTGATACTCGGATGCCATACGGGGATGGATGAACGGCATCAGCGGCAGCATGGTTGCGAGCAGGAAAATTCCATGCACCGCGCCCGCGATCATCCCGAACCACCAGCTATAGATATTCAGGCTACGGAACAGCAGGAAGTACAGGAAAGCAAAAAACCAGCCTCCAATGAGATAGGCAACAAAACCCACAATTGTGGCCCTGCTCCGGTTCGAGGTGAAAAACGTGCCGAACAGGAACGGCAGGCTCATGCGTGAAAACCCCAGGCCCTGTGCCGCCTCGAGAATGACGTCCATCAGGACGGTTGCAATCAGGCCCCAGAGAACAACATCGCCCCACGGCGGCGGCATTTGTGCCGGCATCAGCGCGCCGCCTCCCGTGGGTTCTCCAGCGCAAGCGCGGCATTGATCAGCCCGACATGGGTGAAGCCCTGGGGAAAGTTTCCGGTCAGTGCGCCACTGTCCGGATTGATCTCCTCACTGAAGAGAAGCAGATCATTGGCGCAGGACAGTGCCTTTCTGAACAATTCCTCGGCTTCACGATGTCGTCCCTGCGCCGCAAGGGCCGTCACCGCCCAAAAGGTGCAGATGCCGAAGGAATTTTCCGCAAACTGCTTCGCGCCATAGCCGGTCTCGTAGCGATAGATCAGGCCGTTCCGCGACAACCGTTCCGTGATCCTGTCGAACGTGCCGGTAAATCGCGGATCGCAGGCCGTCCTGTATTGCAGGACCGGAATCAGAAGAAGACTGGCATCCATGCGGTTCCCAAGGAATTCTCCGGTGTAAGCCTGCAGGCCGTGATTGAATCCGCGGCTCTCGATTGCTGTGGCGATGGCTTCGCGTTCGCTGGCGAATTGCGCGCCATGGGAGCCCAGAGCAATACGGCCATCCCCGCCCATTTTCAGCAGCCGGTCGAGCGCGACCCAGCACAGCAGCTTCGAGAAGGTGTAGTGACGTTTTGCGCCGCGAATTTCCCACAGGCCGTTGTCGGGCTTCCACCATTCCCGGCAAACCGTGCGTCCAATGCCGCGCAGCAACCGCGCTTCTGCTCTGCCAAGCTTGCCACCGGCCGCAGAATATTTCTCGGCAGCCAGCACGACATGGCCGTACACGTCGAGCTGTCGTTGTCCGCCGGCCTGATTGCCGGTCCGCACCGGTATCGAGCAGCGATAACCGCTGTAATGCGAGAGCGTGTGTTCTTTGGACCCATCCCGTCCGTAGACATCGTAAAAGACGCGCAGGCGCGGCCACGTCAGCCGGGTGCTGTGCAACAGCCATCCGAGAAATTCCGCGGCATCGTCATGAAAGCCGAGACTGGTCAATGCTTCAACCGTGAACCCGGCGTCCCGCAGCCAGCAGAAGCGATAATCATAGGTATCATCGTGCCCGATCGTTTCGGGCAGCGATGTGGTCGGCGCCGCAACGATGGCGCCCGACAGCGAATAGCTCAACTGCTTCAGCGTGATTGCGCTGCGTAGCACGGCTTCCCGGTAAGGACCGCGGTAGCGGCATGTTTCGCTCCAGTTGCTCCACCAGGCAGCTGTTTCCCGAACCCGGTGTTCCGCTGCCGCGATCGGTGGCAGAACCGCAATATCTCCATGCGTAAAGGACAGGCTGAATCGCCGGATGCCCGCTTCCTGGGCGCGGAACACGCTACGAAGTACGCCGCCATGCTGTTCCAGCGGGGCATCACTCTGTACAAAGACAATGTTGTTCCCGGACAGTACCGCCCAACCCAGTGCGCCATGACTGCGCAGCCGCGGAGGCATGCGGGCGTAATCCGGCTTCGCATCGATTTCCGCCTCAAGTTCGACTTCTCCCTGGAGGTTTTGCACGATCCGGACGAGCTCGCGCATCGGACGCAAGCGTGTCACGCCGTCCAGCACGATGAGCGCATCGCGTATCAGAACCGCGCCGCTTTCCGTCTCGAAAATTGTTTCCAGAACCGGCGTGTTGCCGGTATAGCGCCGGCGCACGCGATAGGGCGCGGTGGGGCGGATACTGAAATGGCCGGCCGCGGGATCGAGTATGGCGGCAAAAATCGATGGGCCGGAAAAATGCGGCAGGCACAGCCAGTCGATTGATCCGTGCCGCGAGACCAGTGCCGCCGTCCGGCAGTCACCAATCAGCGCGTAGTCGCCAATCGCAAGCGTGTTTGCCGGCGGCAACGGCGGCGCGAAAAACTGTTCGTCGGGGGCAATGCGCATCGGGCGCAGAAATCGATCCGCAAAAGTTCCGGGATATCCCGGCGAGAAAACGCGTCAGCTCCGCCATTGTTTCGTTTCTGCCGGGCAGGTTCGCGGGCCCCGGAAACGGAGTTGCTGCAAATCAGGTCATTGATGCCAAACGCACTACTTGTGCAGCAACGGTTTCGTCGAGATCACTGCGAAATGCCAGGTACGGAACAGTTCATTCCAATCCCGCATGGCGAACCAGGCAGTGTCTCGCCCAGTCGTGCCAATTCGGCCGGTCGACGCGACAGGTCACCGGCCGCGGGCGCGGTTCCTGCCGGGTTTTTTGCCCGGCTTTCTGGCCGGCTTTTTTGGAGCAGTGCTACGTTTGGCTGTCGCGCGCGCGGCGCCAGCAGTCCTCGCGAAAGATCGTTCCACCACCGCCTCCCCGGACACCGGGTCGGTCACTCCCAACCCGTTACCCTGGTCTTCCAGCACGTCGCGAAAGCGGTCCAGAATGCCGATCATCTTCGGCCTTGCCTTGGCCAATGCCGCCAGGCCGCTCCACTCGCCGATGATGCAGAACGTGCGATCCCCGGTTCGGATCAGCGAGAATTTTCGCATCCCCGCAAGCTTTTCCCCCCACGCCCGATGGGCTGCGATGAATTCGCCTTCGCGGCCCGGCTTCACGCGGAAACGGACGACATTGAATGCGGTCATGTTGATTTCCCCGGTGTGCGCAACGCGTAGCTTAACCGTTGCGGCGCCGCGTGCAAACTGGAGTCATCAGCGGCTCTCCGTACGGCTTAAACCGCTGCCAAACGATCACGGCCAGCCTTTTTTCGCCGGGCGGGCGAAGGCCTGGTGCGGCGACGGGGCACAGCCTGTGCCAGAAAAGCCTGAGCGTGTTGAGTGCCGGCTCTGTGGAAATGGGGTTTTCCTATGGAAACGACACTGGTCGAAGTGACTCAGGTCACGGTGGCATCCGGCATCGCATTATCACCGCGGAAAAGGCTGATCGGAGCAGCATATATCGCGCTGATCGACGGAGGCGGTCTCGATGGCACCAGCATCATCACTCTGAGCACCGGAGAAAAATTCAACGTCACCGAATCTTACGATGAATTAAAGACTTTGCTTGGAGTGGGAGCGCAAACGGAATCCAAAGCTCCGGAACGCAGGCCAGAGTACGGTTACGCAGTCTGACGAACGCACGCCAGACATGCGGCCTTCGCATGTAAATCCAGCCAAGTGGACCTTCGATTGCACGACTAATCTTTGGACGGATCATACGGCTGTGCAGAATCCCGGATACTACCCACAGCCGCAAAACCAGCAGCGGGATCGCGATCGCGAAGGCGATCATTAACACCGGCGATTGCCATGGAACGAAGCCGTGTCGAAGGCTGGTCAGGCCCCGGCAAAGCGATGCCTGTGATCGGAATGCCGCAAACCTTTTCATACACTGGACATGCCAGGCGAGGACGGCGCCAACCCTGAGCCAAACTTATCCGCCAATGACACAGCGGGATGCCGCTGCAAGAATTGCCGGCACAGGACTTTGAATCCGCCGGCTTTCAGGTAGGACACGGTAAAGCTGACACTCGCGCCCAAGCCATTGCCCGGCTGGCCGTTTCACACGTTGTCAGTTCCGGATGCTCGCAAACTGTTGGCCTGCGCCAACGACTACCAAACCCGGAAAAGGAGGCATGAATGGCTGCCAAGGCAGGTGAAATTGCGCGCGAAACGGCAATGTACTTGTGCGAAAGCTGCGCGCAAACGCTACGCGTGAATGATGGAGTTCCGATTCAGGAGTGTCCCTTCTGCGGGAACGGAAGCTTCCAGACGGGCGTGCGCACTCTGGGCAACAAGTCGCACGTCCCGGTCGCGGCCGGATTCGCAAATTTCCCGTAAAATCCAGCTTAAAATGGGCGCAGGTTCAATGCCCTGAACGGCAGCCAGCCACACAGACGCAGCAGAACAAGAGATTACCGGGTAATCCGCTTCATGCGGCGGGTGCGGGTTTTTCTGATTTCCGTCCCGCTTTCTGAATTGAGACCGTTTGGGTTGTCTGCAGCCTCCGCGGCCTCTTTTTGAAGGCGCAGCGTGCGCAGGCGTGCACTTTTGGCATCGAACAGTGCGCGCTGATGTTCAAGTTCGTGGCGCAAATCTGCGTCGCGCTGCTCCGTCGAAGTGAAGTGCTTCTGGGCTTTCTGGCGCAAGTTCGCGCGCGGGTCTTGATTGTTCTCGTTCACGTCCGAACTCCTTGTGACGCATTGGCGTCAAACTCGGCGGAGGGGCTCCTTCGTCGTCCCGCGCCAAAGTCCGCTTAAGCTGGTTTGAGTTTCACGGCTTTCGTGCCGCGTTTGTCCGGCTGAATCGCGAAGGAAACACGTCGTCCTTCGGTGAACCTCGTCATCCCCGCTTGCTCAACCGCGGTGACCTGCACAAACACATCCTGGCCGCCGTCCTCCGGCGAAATGAAGCCCAAACCCTTCTGAACGTTGAAGAATTTTACGGTCGCCGTCGTCATTACCCAATCCTGGTGCATCGGGACTCCGCGAGAGCGGATGCTCAGGCGATGCAACGGAATCAGGTCGGAAGTACGGCTGCTTCAGCCAGGCGCGCAACGAGTGAGCGGTGGTCAAACAGTTGCGCTTCATCGGACGGAACGCCGTCGCAACATGTTATGTAAGATACCGTCCGGCCAAATACAAGGCACCCAACCAGCCAGAACCGGTTCGGAACGGAGCAGAGCAGGCCAGGCCAGGATGGTTCACTGAGACCGGTGACCTCGCAGGCCAGATGGCGCCATCAGCGCATTGTCGCTTGATGATATCGGATTTGGTGGCGTACAATT
>JANWHR010000219.1 GCA_025450355.1 Micropepsaceae bacterium | reverse complement strand
TTCGCACATCGACGACCTGAATGCCAAAATTCCTGGTTTCGGCATTCATGCCGTCCCGTATATCGACCATCAGTTTGGCGCGCGCATCGGAGAGCACCGCGGCAAAAGTCTGCGAGCCCAGCACGCGGCGCACGTTGGAACCGAGGATTGGCTGCAGCCGGATGTTGGCGATATCTTCATCCGTCAGCGACTGGTAAAAGCGCAGCGGATCGGTGATTCGCCAGCGGGCGAAGGCGTCCACAACCAGGCGCTTGCGATCCGACGCGATCACCTCTTCGGCCGGAAGATCGACATTCAGCACGCGCTTGTCGAGGTAAAGCACGTTCTGGAACGGCCAGGGCAGTTTCGCATGCAGGCCAGGGGTTGTAACAGCCGCGCGTGGTTCTCCCACCTGCAACACCAGCGCCTGCTCCGTCTGATGGACGGTGAACAGTGACGAAAAGCCGATGATCGCGACAAAACCTGCGGCGACTGCGGCGGCAATGAGATGAGTCCGGTTCATCGCGGAAGTGCTCCTGCATCGGCGACAGGCCCGTTGGCGGTCGTGCGCGGCGGTGTGTTCTGCCGCAGTGCGGGCAGCGGCAGATAGGGCAGCACGCCGGAACTGCTCTTGTTGTCGAGGATGACCTTGTTCGTGCCGGCGAGAATGTCCTTCATCGTGTCGATGTAAATCCGGCGGCGGGTGACATCCGGCGCTTTCTTGTATTCCTCATAGACGGACAGGAAGCGGGCCGCTTCGCCCTGCGCTTCCGCAATCACCTGCTGCTTGTAGCCTTCTGACTGTTGAACAATGCGCGCGGCCTGACCGCGGGCTTCCGGCACAACCTTGTTGGCATAGGCTTCGGCTTCATTGCGCATCCGGTCCTGATCGGTGCGTGCCGCCTGCACGTCGCGATAGGCCTCGATGACCTGCGCCGGAGGATCGGCCTTCTGCATCTGGACCCGGCTGATCGTGACGCCGGCGCCATAGGAATCCAGGATCCGCTGCATCAGCACGCGAACCTGGTCCTGGATCGGCTCGCGGTTTGCGGTGAGTATCGGTTCGATCTGATTTTCACCGACCACCTCACGCATGGCGCTTTCCGCCACGGCCTTGATGGTGCCGTCAATTTGACCATCCGGACTCTGGACATTGAACAGGAATTGGGCCGCGTCCTTGATGACCCAGAACACCGTGAAATTGATGTCGATGATATTCTCGTCGCCGGTGAGCATAAGGCTCTCTTCCGGGACATCGCGCGAACCCTCGGCGCTGCCCAGGCGATAACCGATGTTCAACTGGTTTTCGCGCGTGACCTTGGGCGTTTGCACCGATTCGATCGGCCACGGAAGGTGATAGTTGATGCCGGGAGTGGTGCGCCCGACGAAGGCACCGAAGCGAAGCACGACGCCCTGTTCCTCGGGATCGACGACATAGATTCCCGAAGCCAGCCAGACAGCGACCGCGATCAGTGCACCCACGGTGACGCCACTGCCGCGCAGGTTGCGCGGCAACGCGCGACGCAGGCGCTCCTGACCCCGTTTCAACAGCTCTTCGAGATCGGGACGTGGACCGCCGCCAACGGGGCCATTGCCCCACGGGCCGCGGTTTCCTCCGCCGGGCCTGCCCCCGCCGGTCTGATTGCTCCAAGGCATCTGCTTGTCCTCAGCCTGGTCGTGTTTGCCATTCCGAAAAAGGCAAAGCCGCCATCATTGGCTTCGACCGGCGCGGACCTTATATGGTCTTACGGCTATGTAAGGCAATTCAAGAGAGATTTATGACGGCTGCGACCGAAGCGGATGTCGTCAAGGCATTGGAGAAAATACGCGATCCGGCATCAGGCCGGAATGTGATCGAGGCAGGCCTGATCGAAGGCATCGCGGTTCGCGGCCGCTATGCGAGTTTCACGGTCGAGGTGCCTGCGGCCCGCGGCCCTGCCGCCGAGCCGCTGCGAAAGGCCTGCGAAGAAGCCGTCGCGAAAATTCCCGGCATCCTTTCCGTCACCGCCGTACTCACCGCACACCACGAACGGAATGCCCGCGCGGCCCCACCCCGCCCCGCGGCGCATGACCACGCCCAGCCTCAAGCTCAACGCAGCATTGCGGGCGTTCAGTCCGTGATTGCCGTCGCATCCGGAAAAGGTGGGGTCGGCAAGTCCACGGTTGCCGTGAATCTTGCCCTCGGTCTTGCCCGGCTTGGCCTCAAAACGGGTTTGCTCGACTGCGATATATACGGCCCGTCGGTGCCGCGGCTGCTCGGAATTACCGAGCGGCCACGGGCTACCGCAGGCAAGCTGTCGCCGATCGTGAAGTTCGGTCTGAAGACCATGTCGATCGGATTTCTCGTCGAAGAAGACAAGCCGATGATCTGGCGCGGTCCCATGGTACAGAGCGCGATCACCCAAATGCTGGCGGATGTCGATTGGGCGCCGCTGGACGTCATGGTCGTCGATATGCCGCCCGGCACCGGCGATGCGCAATTGACGCTCGCACAGCGCGTGCCGTTGAAAGGCGCGGTCATTGTCTCCACGCCCCAGGACCTCGCGCTGATCGATGCGCGCAAAGCGCTCGCCATGTTCCGCCGCACCGAAGTGCCGGTGCTGGGGATTGTGGAAAACATGAGCCTGTTCATATGTCCTCATTGCGGGCATGAGAGCCACATATTCGGCCACGGCGGCGCGCGCGATACGGCGGCCCGACTGGGTTGCGACTTTCTCGGAGAAATCCCGCTGGTGATGTCCATCCGCGAGACCTCCGATGCGGGCACACCAGTGGTGGCGAATGCGCCGGAGAGTCCGGAAGCGCAGGCGTTCGCCGCCGTCGCGCAAAAGGTCTCGGCAAAATTGGCGGTCGACGCCACGCGCGCCGCGCCAAAAATCATCTTCGAATAGCGCGAAAATCCGGCAGTCGCGGAACTCCGGTCCTGCTTCCGGTGTTTCTTTGCATTGGCGTGCATTTTGAGGAGACAAACCATGGCGCGAAAAAATGGGCGTTACCAGGACATGGACATGAGCGATGAAGAGACCGGCGCCATTGGCGGCGCCGGGACCGACATGATGGAAGCTGCCGGTGGCCGCGGCGCACCGCGGCGCGCGCTCATCAGCCGCAAGACCACCACAATGTCGCGGGCTGCCGCGCGCCGGACTGGCAGCAAAAGCAGCAGCCCGAACTCCGCGACTGCCGGTGGCCGCGCGAAGACCGCTGGCGCGCGCGCCGGAGCCAAATCAAAGACCCGTACCAGCCGGACGAAATCCGCCGCATCGGGCAGCAAGGCCGGATCGACCCGCGCGAAAACACGCCGTGCGAAAAGCAGTGCGAAAGCGGCGAGCAGCGGCCGGGCAGCATCGCGCAGCAACTCTGGAACAAAGCGCTCCAGCCGCGCAAAGGCCGCCGCAGCAAAATCCGGTTCGGCGTCGCGGTCAAAGCGCAAAAAGACCGGAAGCAATATGGGCGCGCTGGATATGCTCTTGAAGCTGAATCCGTTCTGAGGAGTCCCGTGCCCGCTGTGCTCCCTCCCTTGACCTGGAGGGAGCCGGTCAAGCGGGTGTCGTCCGTTCCAGCGTCACGAAAGACCAGGAAAGCGCGCCCGCGTGGTGCGGGCCATCGCGCGCGACTTCGTGCCATTCCTCAGGATCGATCACCGGCATGAACGTATCGCCGCCCGGGCTGCCGGATATTTCGGTGAGGTAAATTCGGCTGGCGCGAGGCCATGCCGCCTCAAACAGCTTTTCACCGCCAATCACCGCAATCTCCGCCGGCCTGTGCCGTTCGGCGATTCCGACCGCCTGTTCAAAGCTGATCGCCGTTTGAGCGCCATCGGCACGAAAAACCGGATCACGGCTGACCACGATATTTACCCGGGCCGGCAAAGGTTTTCGCGGCAGCGATTCCCACGTCCTGCGGCCCATGATGCACGGCTTTCCGAGCGTGAGCGCTTTGAACCGCTTCAGGTCTTCCGGAATGTGCCAGGGCAGCCGTCCGTTGGCGCCAATGACGCGGTTTTCTGCCGCGGCAACAACCAGGCAAACGGGAATTCGAGTCACACCGCGACCGGCGCTTTGATGTGCGGATGCGCCTGATAATTTTCGAGCGTGAAGTCCTCGTAGCGAAACGCGAAAATATCCGTAACGGCGGGATTCAAACGCATGACGGGCAGGGGATAGGGAGGCCGGCCAAGCTGTTGGCGCGCCTGATCGAGGTGATTCAAATACAGATGCGCGTCGCCAAAACTATGGACAAACTCTCCCGGCTTCAGGTCCGTCACCTGCGCCACCATCATGGTCAGAAGCGCATAGGACGCGATGTTGAACGGCACCCCCAAAAATATGTCGGCCGAGCGCTGGTAAAGCTGACAGGACAGTTTTCCTTCTGCCACGTAAAACTGAAACAGGCAGTGGCAGGGGGGAATCGCCATGCGTTCGACATCGGCCGGATTCCACGCCGAAACGATCAGCCGGCGAGAATCCGGATCGCGTTTGATCTGCGCCACAACGCCGGCAATCTGATCGACAGAGCCGCCGTCCGCTTTCGGCCATGAGCGCCACTGGGCGCCGTACACCGGACCAAGATCGCCGTTCTCATCCGCCCATTCATCCCAGATGCGGACGCCATGCTGCTGCAGCCAGCGCACATTTGTCTCGCCGCGCAAGAACCAGAGCAGTTCATAGACAATGGACTTGAGATGCAGCTTCTTTGTTGTCAGCAGCGGGAAGCCGTTCCCGAGATTGAACCGCATCTGATGACCGAAAATCGAAAGCGTTCCGGTTCCCGTGCGGTCCCGCTTTTCGACCCCGTGGGCAAGGACATGCTCCAGCAATTGTTGGTATTCGCGCATTTGGCGTCAGCTTGGGCGATTCGGGTGCAACTTTAACCGCTTACCGGCCGAACCACCCGTCCTTCAATTATTTACCCCCAGCGCCTATATTGTCGCTGTCCGGCTTGACCGGACTATGGCGATAAACGGCTACGCAATAAGCGGCCCGGACCCGGGGGCGGTACCCGGCGCCTCCACCAGATGCCCGCGAGAAGCTCAGGCTTTGCGGATATCCGGCGGGGGCGAAACAGGATCGACGGACGTGTAAAGGTGGTTCTTTCGCCCGGTATGGTATCCGCCGTTATCGGGCTGATCGTACAGGTGCCAACGACAACGAAATGGCCCTCGCTGCTTAATTGAATTAAGCAAGCGCGGCTCGAGGGGCGCCGGGCAACAGAAGCCCCTCACCTGCCTGAAGGTTACTCTTCGTCCATGGCCAAAGATTTCATCGGATACGACAATCTGGTTGACGACGCCTTGCGGGGCGTGGTCCGTGCCGCGCTCGCGCATGCACAAAAAAAAGGACTGGTCGCCAGTCACCATTTCTACCTGACCTTCAAGACGCACGATCCCGGCGTCGAGGTTCCGGATTTTTTACGCGAGCGTTACCCGGATGAAATGACCATTGTTCTGCAAAACCAGTATTCGGGCCTGGAGGTGAGCGATGATGAGTTTGAGGTCACGCTCAGCTTTCAGAAACTGCCAACGACGATCGTTGTGCCGTTTGCCGCGGTGACCGGGTTTGCCGACCCGGGCGTGCAGTTCGGACTACAGTTCAAAAACGCCTCGGCGGCCGTGCCGCAGAACGCACCCGCCGAAGTGGCGCCGTCCGCAGAAAAACCACGGCAAAAGCGAAAGGCCGAATCCCTGCCCGCCCCCGCCGCCCGCGAGCAATCCACGCCACCGGCGGAAAAGGGCGAAACTCCCCAGGTCGTCAGTCTGGACAAATTCCGCAAGAAATAGGCCGCTTGCCGCCGCGACGCGGCTTCGCGTAAAGCACCGTCGTTCGTAACTGCGCGGAATTGGCCATGGCAAACACACGCACTGAAACCGACACTTTTGGCGCCATCGAGGTGCCTGCGGACCGTTACTGGGGCGCGCAATCACAGCGCTCCCTCGGCAATTTCAGGATCGGCTGGGAAAAACAGCCACTGCCGATCATTCGCGCGCTGGGAATTATCAAACGCGCGGCAGCCGAAACCAATAGGGAGCTTGGTCATCTCGACGCGAAGCTTGGCGCCGTCATCGTGCAGGCCGCGCAGGAAGTCATCGACGGCAAGCTCAACGATCATTTTCCGCTGGTGGTGTGGCAGACCGGTTCCGGCACGCAATCCAACATGAATGCGAATGAGGTGATCTCCAATCGCGCGAGTCAGCTGCTGGGCGGCGAGCAGGGATCAAAAAAACCGGTCCATCCAAACGACCACGTGAACATGAGCCAGTCGTCGAACGACACCTATCCCACGGCGATGCACATCGCCTGTGCGGAAGAGATCGTCCGCCGGCTGATTCCGGCGCTGACGAAGCTGCATCGTGCGTTGAAACAGAAGGTCGTGGCATGGAAAGACATTGTGAAGATCGGCCGCACCCACACCCAGGACGCGACCCCATTGACTCTGGGTCAGGAGTTTTCCGGCTATGCGCAGCAGATGGAAAACGGCACCGAGCGCATTCAACTCACGCTTCCGAAGTTGATGCAGCTTGCCCAGGGTGGCACGGCCGTCGGCACCGGCCTGAACGCGCCACCCGGATTTGCGCAGCTGGTCGCGAAAAAGATCGCGGCGATTACTGACCTGTCCTTCACCTCGGCGCCGAACAAGTTCGAAGCACTGGCCGCACATGACGCGATGGTGTTCAGTCAGGGCGCCGTCAACACCGTTGCAGCCTCACTGTTCAAGATCGCCAATGATATCCGCTTCCTTGGCTCCGGTCCGCGCGCGGGTCTGGGCGAACTCGCATTGCCGGAGAACGAGCCGGGCTCTTCGATCATGCCGGGCAAAGTCAACCCGACGCAGTGCGAAGCGATGACGCAAGTCTGCGTGCAGATTTTCGGAAACAACGCCGCAATCACCTTTGCCGGCAGCCAAGGTCATTTCGAGTTGAATGTCTATAATCCGGTGATGGCCTATAATTTCCTGCAGTCGGTTCGCCTGATGGCCGATGCCGCCGAAAGCTTCACCGACAACTGCGTCATCGGCATCGAACCCCGGCTCGACAACATCCGATCAGGGGTGGAACGCTCCCTGATGCTGGTGACGGCGCTCGCGCCGAAGATCGGCTATGACAATGCGGCAAAGATCGCCAAATCCGCGCACCGGAACGGAACGACTCTACGCGAAGAGGCGCTGAAATCGGGACTTGTGACGGCTGAAGAATTCGAACGCCTCGTCCGGCCCGAGGACATGGTTGGCGCGAAATAGTGCTTCGGAAGCGTTCGTTTTCCATCGCGGGTCACCGGACAAGTGTGGCGCTCGAACCTGAATTCTGGACCGCACTCGAGGCCGAAGCGCGGAGCCACGCGATCTCACTTGCGGCGCTCGTCGCCCGGGTGGATTCGCGCCGCGGCGCACGCAATCTCGCCAGCGCGCTGCGCATCCACGTGCTCGCGCAGGCGCTTGAGAAATCCGCGGGGCGCGCTTAACCTTGGACATGATCACGCTGTTTCACGCGCCGCACTCGCGCTCGTTCCGGATGCTCTGGCTGCTGGAGGAGCTGGGCGTCCCCTACGAACTTAAAATCGTGAATATCCGGCGTGGTGACGGCAGCGGCGCGGTCGATCCCGCAAACCCGCATCCGCATGGCAAGGTTCCCGCGCTCACGGATAACGGCTCGCTGGTGTTCGAGACGCCAGCCATTGCGCTCTACCTGACCGACAGGTTTCCCGAAAACGAGCTTGGCCCGCGAATTGGCGATCCGAAGCGCGGCGTCTATCTCACCTGGCTCGCCTATTATACCGGGGTTATCGAACCGTCGCTCACCGCAAAATTCCTCAAAATTCACCATATTTACGGCACCTTCGGCTGGGCACCGTTCGACGATGTGACCGGCTATCTGTCGCGCGCGCTGGAACAGGCTTATCTGCTGGGCGACCGGTTTTCCGCCGCCGATATCGTCATCGGCGGCAGCCTGCCCTTGCTGATGAGCCGCGGCATTGTGCCGGACTCAGACGTGCTCAGGACTTACGTGCAACGGATTATCGCACGCCCCGCCCATGCACGCGCGCAGGCGAAGGACGGCGGGTGAATGGCCGAAATCCTGAACCTGAGGCGGGCGCGCAAGCGCAAAGCGCGGCAAGAGGCCGAGAAATCCGCCTCGTCCAACCGCAGCTTGCACGGTGTGCCGAAATCCGAGCGCGTGGTTGCAAAGGCGAGATCGGAAAGGGAAAAGTACGATTTGGAGGGCCGCCGGCTCGACCGGTAAGCCGGAGCGATGCTTTTCTGCGGCGGTTGGTTTATGTATTCTGGCGTTCGGAAGCATTCTCGTGCGGTTTGCGCAAATTCCAGCCCAAGAGGTATCGATGTCCGGAAGACGAATCTCCGCTCTGTTGTCCGCCGTTGCCGCCGTTGCTCTGGTTCACGCCAGTGGAGCGCAGGCCCAGAGCGGAGTTGCCATCGCGGGCACGGTTTCATCGGCCCAGGAAGGGCTGATGGAAGGCGTGCTGGTATCGGCCAAAAAGGAAGGCAGTCACATCACCATTACCGTGGTGACGGATGACAAGGGACATTACGCCTTTCCGGCCGATCGGCTCGAACCCGGTCACTACAACCTCAAGCTTCGCGCAACCGGTTACATTCCCGATGACCGGCCGACTGCGGATGTGGCAAACGGCAAGACCGAAACGATCAATGTGAAGCTGGACAAGACGAGCAACATCGCGCCGCAGCTCACCAGCGCCGAGTGGCTCGCCAGCATGCCGGGCGCCGACAATCAGAAAGCATTCCTGCAGGACTGCGTTGGTTGCCACACGCTGATCCGGCCGCTGTCGAGCGGTTTCACCGCGGATGATTTCATGAAAGTCATTCCGCGTATGGGCACCTATGCGCCGGGGACCCAGCCACAGCGTCCGCAGAAACTGGTGCCGGGCCCGCGCGGCAATCGCGGCATTGTCGATGCGAGCAAAATCAGGGCGGCGGCCGAATATCTCGCCAGCGTCAACCTCTCAAAAGAGGAAACCTGGAGTTATCCGCTGGTGCCGTTCCCCCGCCCGAAGGGCCGCGCCACGCATGTGATTTACACCAGCTATGATCTCGCGCGGCCGGAAGCCATGCCGCACGACGTCATCTATTTGAACGGCAAGGTCTACTACAGCGACTTCGGCAGCCAATACATCGGCGAAATGGATCCGAAAACCGGCAAGATCATCGATCATGCCGTGCCGGTGCTCAAACCCGAAGAACCCAAGGGCATACTGGAACTGAAACCGGATCCGGACGGCAATGTCTGGGCCTCCATGATGTACCAGGGCGGCATCGCCAAACTGGACGTCAAAACCGGCAAGGTGACGACCTACAAAGTCCCCGACCAGTGGCAGGGACCCAATACCCAGGACTCCAGGGTGTCGCCGGAAAACTGGAAAGTGGACGGCTGGGTTTGGACCAACGACCAGCAGGGCCACACCATCCTGCGGGTCAATCCGATCACCGGCGAGTGGCAGAATCTCGGCGCGCTGAAGGATCAGAACGGCCACACGATCAACGGCTATGACATTCCGAGCGACAAGGACAACAATCTCTTCCTGCTCGAATTCGGCGGTACCAAAATCGGCGAGATCAACGCCAAAACAAAGACGCTGCACACCTGGGAACCGGACCTGCCTCATGCCCGTCCGCGTCGCGGCCATTTTGATCAAAACGGCATCCTGTGGTACGCAGAATATGGTTCGAATGCCGTCGGCCGCTTTGATCCCAAGACGGGTAAAATCACCGAGTGGCAGATGCCGGTGAAATGGCAGATGCCGTATGACGCGCTCGCCAATAAAAAAGGCGACGTCTATACCGGCTCGATGCTCAGCGACCGTATCGTCCGGCTCAATCCTACGACGGGCGAAATGATCGTCTATGAGTTGCCCAACTCGACAAATATCCGGCGCGTGAATTTCGACGATGAGCACAATGCGCTGTGGGTCGGATCGAACCACGGCAACCAGATCGTCAAAATGGAGCCGCTGGACTAATGAAGTGGAAATCTCCTCCCCCATTTACGGGGGGAGGAGCCCGCGCAGCGGGTGGATGGGGCCTCTTTGGAGGGCGGGCGCTGAAGTGGCGCCCGCCCTTTTCGTTGGTGCGGTATGATTCGAACGTTATTCGCCGCAGGCCACGCGCTGCGGCGTTTATTGTGGCGGCTATCCGGACGAAGGACGCTTGGCGTGCGCGTGATGCTGCATCGCGACCGCAAGCTGCTTCTCATCCGGCATCGCTATGGCGGCCCGCTGATGTTGCCGGGCGGAGGTGTTGACCGGCGCGAAACGGTCTGGGCAGCGGCACGGCGCGAACTCCAGGAAGAGACCGGCATTTCCGAATGTGACACCCTTCGGCTCGCGGGCGTGTATCTTCATGCCGCGCACGGCCGGCAGGATTACGTCACATTGTTCGTGGGCGATTTGCCGGAGGTGCTGCCGCCCTATCGGGCCACTGCACTTTCGGAA
>JANWHR010000218.1 GCA_025450355.1 Micropepsaceae bacterium | reverse complement strand
CTCTACCTCACGCGCTATCTGCTGCTGCCGGGTCATGTCGAACATGTCTGGGGATTCCCGGCGATCAGGTCGGTCATTGAATTCTTCACCGGCCCCCTGGCGATTCAGCCGCTGTCGTCGCTGCTCTACGGCATGTACACGGGTCTTGTGTATTTCACACCATTGCTGGGTGGCTGGCTCGCGGATCGTGCGCTAGGCCAAAAGCGCGTGGTGGTTCTCGGTATTTTGCTGATGGCCTTTGGCCATTTCATGATGGCTTTCGAATCGTTACTGTTTCCGGCGCTGTTTCTGCTGGTGATCGGCGTCGGCATTTTCAAGCCGAACACGTCCAGCCAGGTCGGTTCGCTCTATGCGCCCGGCGATCACCGGCGCGACCGCGCCTATTCGATTTTCTACGTCGGGATCAATCTCGGCGCCTTTCTGTCACCGCTGATCTGTGGGTCGCTGGGCGAAAATATCGGCTGGCATTACGGGTTCGGTGCGGCCGGAGTGGGCATGCTGATCGCGCTTGCGGTTTATCTGCCGGGTCTGAAGACGCTGCCGGAAGACGAGCTGACCCGTACCAAAGCCGCACATGCCGTGGAACCGCCTTTGACGACAAACGAGCGCCAGTCGGTACTGTGGCTGATCCTGCTGATCCTGCCGCTAACGCTCTACTGGGCCTGTTACGAACAGCAGGGCAACACGATTGCCTTGTGGGCCGCGGACAATACCGACCGCAGCGTCAATCTGCTGTTCTGGCGTGGACAGATCGATGTGACCTGGTTTCAGTCCGTCAATCCGCTGATGATTTTTGCCTTCACGCCGTTTGTGGTGTCGCTCTGGCGCAGGCAGGCATCGCGAAGAAGCGAACCAACGACCGCGAATAAAATGATCATCGGCTGTCTGTGCATGGCCGTAGCCAATGTCATCATGGCGGTTGCCGCGGCCCTTGCAGGCCCTGCGGGCAAGGCAAGCTGGATGTGGCTAATGGGCTATTTCGCCGTGCTGACGCTGGGCGAGCTTTATCTCTCACCCGTAAGTCTGTCGCTTTATTCCAAAGCCTCGCCACCGCAGTTGGTTTCAACCATGATGGCGGTGGGGTTCATTCCCAATTTTCTTGGTGGGGGCTTTCTGCAAGGCTGGCTGGGCTCGTGGTGGAGCAGCATCGGAAAGCCGGAATTCTTTCTGTTGATTGCGGCCATCGCCGCGGCATCCGGCGCGGGCGTTCTGCTATTTGCAAACCCGCTGAGGCGGTTGGCACAGGAATAGACGATGGCGCGCAAGCGGACAAAAATTGTAGAGGGCGGGCGGGCACCGGCATTGCACGCGGGGGCCGTGAATGTACCCGTGTACCGTGCGTCAACCTTTCTGTTTCCCGATCTGGAAACGATGCACGACGGTTCGGCAGCCTATACCTATGCCCGTCGCGGCACACCCACCACCCGCGGGCTCGAACAGGCGATCTGCGATCTCGAAGGCGGCGCACGAACGGTGTTGACGCCATCCGGACTTGCGGCATGTACGCTTGCCATTCTGACGGTTTGCGGCGCGGGCGACCACATCCTGGTCACCGATTCCGTGTACGATCCAACGCGCGTGTTTTGCGAAAAACTCGGCAAACGCTACGGCATTGTGACGGAGTTTTTCGAGCCACGGATAGGCGCCGGGATTGCATCCCTGTTTCGCCCGAATACCAGGGCCGTTTATCTGGAAAGCCCGGGTTCGCTGACCCTCGAAGTCCAGGATGTGCCTGCGATTGCCGCGGCAGCCCACCGGCACGGCATCGCGGTGGCCATGGACAACACCTGGGGAACGCCGCTGCATTTCGATGCGCTGGGGCATGGCGTTGACCTGTCGCTGCATTCGGCGACGAAATATATTGGCGGCCATTCCGACATTCTGATGGGCGTGGTGACGGCCAATGAAGCCTGGCGCAAAGCACTCGTCGAAACACACGGAATCCTTGGCCTGTGCGCAGCGGCCGATGAGGCCTATCTTGCGCAACGCGGTTTGCGCACGCTCGCCGTACGGCTGAGACAGCATCAGGAGAGTGCGACCGAGATTGCAACCTGGCTGACTTCGCGCCCCGAAGTTGCCCGCGTGATCTATCCACCCCTGCACAATGATGCGGGTCACGAACTGTGGCGGCGCGATTTCACCGGCGCCTGCGGCCTGTTTTCCGTCGTCCTGAATCCGGTGAACGAGGACGCCATTTCAGCGATGATGAACGGCATGCAGCATTTCGGCCTCGGCGTTTCCTGGGGCGGCTTTGAAAGCCTGATCATAGTGGCGCATTTTCGCCGGAATTTTCCGCCGGCACTGGAAGGGCCACTGGTGCGGCTCCATATCGGGCTGGAGGACGTCGACGATCTGAAAGCCGATCTCGCGGCCGGATTCGAGCGCCTGAACAGGGTCAATAGGGAGAAATGAATGGCGGCGGACGGCAAATGGCAACTGACCATCAACACGCCCCTGGGCGCGCAGCAAAGCACCCTCGATCTTACGGCCCAGGGGGATTCGCTTTCCGGAACCCAGGGCGCCGCCAGCGGGGATGAGCGCCCGATCGAGGAGGGCAAAATCTCGGGCGATCAAGTCAGTTGGAAAGCGTCGATCACCAAGCCCATGGCACTGACCCTGGAATTCACCGGCACCGTGCAGGGCGACCGCATGACGGGCTCGGTGAAACTGGGACCGTTCGGGACCCAGTCCTTTCACGGTGTCCGCGCCTGATTCGGAGGCTCACACGTCCACCCTCGCCTTGCCGCCGGCGCGCCGGTGGCAGGAGGGCGGGCCAGAGAGAGGTCGGACTTGAGTGATCGTTCAGTAGATCGAAATCAGCTTTCGACCGACGAATTTCTTGCGGCTGTCAACTATGACAGCGGCGGTCTGGTGCCGGCGGTCGCGCAGGATGCACGATCCGGCGCCGTCCTCATGCTGGCCTGGATGAACGAAGAGTCACTGCGCCGCACGCTGACGACCGGTGATGTGACCTATTGGTCGCGCTCGCGGCAGCAATTGTGGCGCAAGGGAGAAACCAGCGGCCATACGCAACGCCTGGTCGAAGCCTGGCTTGATTGCGATGGCGACACACTGCTGCTGAAAGTGGATCAGACCGGCCCGGCCTGTCACACCGGTGCAGCAACCTGTTTCTTCCGCGTTCTGGGTGACAATCCCGGCGACGCGTAAGTCCGGTGGACGGGCGTGAGATTCGGCGCTATTCCGCGCCCCACACACTATTCGGAAGAACCGTTGAACAAGTTTTCCGTAGCCCGTGACGGGCTGCCGCCACGCCAGCGCCGCTGGGCAGTTCTGACCGTTTGCCTCGCGATCTTCATGACGGTCATCGACCAGACGATCCTGAATGTAGCGTTGCCGGCCATTGGCTCAGACCTGCATATTGATGCTTCCGCCTCGGTATGGATCGTCAATGCCTACCAGACGGCGATCATGCTGTCCCTGCTGCCGCTTGCATCCGTGGGAGATATCCTGGGATACAAACGCATTTACCTGGCCGGACTGCTCCTGTTCGGAATGACCTCGCTCGGTTGCGCGCTGTCGCAATCGCTCTTCATGCTGACCTCGATGCGAGTGATCCAGGGGCTCGGCGCGGCCGGCGTCATGAGCGTGAATATGGCGCTTGTCCGCTTCATTCATCCGGTCAACCGGTTAGGCCACGGGATTGGAATCAATGCTTTTGTGATCGCGGTTTCCGCCGCGGCGGGACCCACGATTGCCAGTGCGGTTCTCGCGGTGGCGCCGTGGCAATGGCTGTTTGCGATCAACGTGCCGATCACCATTATGGCCGTTGCGCTTGGAATCTACGCGTTGCCGGAAACGCCTCGCGCGAGTCATGGTTTTGACGCCCTTAGCGCGATCCTCAGCGCAATCTTTTTCGGCATGCTGATCGCCTTCCTGGAAGGCCTGAGCCGCCCCGGAGACGCTTTGATCGAAACGGCCGAAGCGTTGTTGATGCTGGTTTCGGGTGTCCTGCTCGCGCGCCGGCAGATGCGAATGGCTTTGCCGCTGCTCCCGGTCGATCTGTTGCGCATTCCCATGTTCAGGCTGTCGGCCGGCACAGCGACCTGTTCCTTCATCGCCCAAACCCTCGCCTATGTCGCCCTGCCCTTCCATCTTCACCGGATCGGCTATTCCGTCGTGATGATCGGATTGCTGATGACGCCATGGCCAATTGGCACGGCGATTCTTGCGCCCATTGCCGGACGGCTGTCGGACCGCTTTCCCGCGGGCCTGCTCGGATTGATTGGGTTGCTCGCATTCGCGACCGGTTTGGCGGCTCTGGCCGTCCTTGATTCTGCCGGTGATTCCGCCAATGTGGCGTGGCGCATGTGCCTCGCCGGTGCGGGATTTGGCCTCTACCAGTCTCCCAACAACCGGGCGCTGCAGGCATCGGCCCCGCGAAACCGCAGCGGCGGCGCGAGCGGCATGCAGGCGATGGCGCGATTGCTTGGACAAACATCGGGTGCGGCCCTTGCGGCGCTGGCGCTGGCACGCGCATCCGCGGCTGGCGCCGTGTGGGTGGCTGTCGCATTTGCCGTGCTTGCGGCCTGCGTCAGTGCCGTCCGGCTAACCGAATCACCCCAGGCCGCTTAGACGGAACTCTGGAGCAGACCGGGTTTGCGCGATAGATTGGGCACACCGAGCCGGGAGAATGGAATTCCAGTCATGATCAGTCGCATGTCCTTGGGTTGCGCGGCCGCACTCTGTGGCGCCGCGGTGATTCTCACCGGAACGGCAGAGGCACAAAAGCCGGCCACCATTCCCGATTTTGCCGGAGCAAATGTTGCCTGGGTCAAAATCGGCGACGATTTCATTGCGCCACCGTCCGGACCCGCGCCGGTCACCTATGACCGTGCACATCCCTATCAGCCGAACAACGATGCCGGAAAACAGGTGACCTTCCGCGTCGCGGATCTGTCAAATCCGATTCTGAAACCCTGGGTCGTGGCGCAGATGAAAAAGTCGAACGACGAGGTGCTCGCCGGGCTTCAGCCGTTTCGGGCGCGAACCAGTTGCGTGCCCGGCGGCGTGCCCGATTACCTGGTCTATGGCCGTCTGGAACCGCTGTATTTCGCCCAGTCGTCCAAAGAAGTGGTCATGCTGAATCAGGCGGATGCGCAGGTCCGCCATATTTACCTGGACGTGCCGCATTCGCGAAATCCAAAGCTATCCTGGTACGGGGAATCCGTTGGGCACTACGAGGGCGGCGACACGCTGGTCGTCGATACGATCGCCCAGAACGACAAAACTTTTGTCGATGACTACGGCACGCCTCATACCGCCCAATTGCATGTGATCGAGCGCTACAAGCTGCTGGACGGCGGCCGCCGCCTGCAGGTGAGCTTTACGGTGGACGATCCCGGCGCCTTTAACACGCCCTGGTCCGGAATGCAGATTTACCGCCGTTCCAATCAGGGGGCGTTGCTGGAAGCGCCATGCGCAGACGGCCTCAACAGCCCGTTCTACGACAAACGTCACCCCATTCCCCAGGCCAAAACACCGGATTTCTGATCCGCCGCCAGATCGTGCTATTCGTGCCTATGCAGAAAGGGAGGACCCGATGCGTGCAAAATATGTTGTCTTAGCCTGCATTACCGCGCTCGCCGCGCCGATGGCGATGGCGGCGGCGCCGGAGCATACCTTCGCCACCCAGGGCGATATTG
>JANWHR010000217.1 GCA_025450355.1 Micropepsaceae bacterium | reverse complement strand
GAACCAGCCGGTCGATCCCAAGAAAGACAAGCGCGTGTTGCAGGGCCTTTATTCGGTGTCGGCCAATCCGGTGGACGGCACGATCTGGGCCGTGGTGCTGGGATTTCCCGGCACGATGCTGCGTTTCGATCCCAAAACCAAACTGAGCGAATACTACCAGGTGCCATGGAACGATCCGAAAAATCCGGACTCCGGATTCAGCCCGCGCGGTGCCGACGTCACCAGCGACGGCGTGGTGTGGGCGGTGCTGGCGAGCGGCCATCTTGCGAGCTTTGACCGGCGGCTGTGCAAGGGTCCGCTGACGGGTCCGCTGGCGGCGGAAGGAAAAGCCTGTCCGGAAGGGTGGAAGCTGCACAGCATTCCGGGCCCGCAATTCAGGGGCGTCGCGATGAAGGGCGGCAGCGCCGAAGCGCCCTATTACGACTGGGTCGAGCAGTTCAACACGCTGGGATTGGGCAAGGATGTCCCAATCGCGACGGGCAATCTTTCGGATGCACTGTTCGCCTATGCGGACAATAAGTGGGTGACGCTGCGCGTGCCCTATCCGATGGGTTTCTTCGCGAAGGGCATGGACGGGCGCATCGATGATGCCAAGGCCGGCTGGAAGGGAAGGGGAATCTGGGCGACCTATTCGGGCAGCGCCAGCACGCATATCGAGGGCGGCAAAGGCCAGACGCCGAAGGTGATTCACTTCCAGCTGCGGCCGTCGGCGTTGGCGGAGTGAGAAGCGAGGGCAGAGTAGCGAGAAGCCAGAGATGCGGGCGGGGCGACCGCGGTACAAGATGCGGGCTGGAAGCCGGCGGCACGAGGAGAAGTGCCGTCGCTGACAGCGAGGGGGAGGGCAGGCGACGTCAGGTGGAGTGCGTCAGCGAGTCGAGCGCCACCATTTCGCCGGGCGTCAGTTCGAAATCGAAGACGCGCGCGTTTTCGACGATGCGTTCGCGGCGTGCGGATTTGGGGATCACGATCGTGCCGTGTTGAAGCGCCCAGCGGATCAGCACCTGCGCGGATGAACGCGCATGCGCTTCCGCGACTTTGCGGATTGTTGGGTGGTTCAGGCGCCGTGCGCGCGTCAGCGGACTGTAGGATTCAACGGCGATGTTCTTCGTCTTGCAGAAGGCGAGCAGATCCTTTTTGTAATCGAACGGGTTGAACCGCACCTGATTCACCGCCGGCGGTATCGAACCTTCCGCGAGAACACTCCGGATTTGAGCGATGGTGTAATTGCTGATTCCGATCGCACGGGTTCGTTTGCTTTCATATTTCTTTTCGAGCAACTGCCACACACGCCGCCGCAGCGCGCGGAACCCGGGAATGAAATCGACCGGGTGATGAATCAGGTAGAGGTCGATATAACCGAGATCGAGTTTGGCGAGGCTGCGCTCGAAGGCGGCTTCGGGATTGAAAAAATCCGATGGCCAGATTTTCGTGGTAACAAAGATGTCCTCGCGCGGAATGCCGCTCGCGCGGATCGCCCGCCCGACGCTGCGTTCATTGCCATACATCTTTGCGGTGTCGAACAGCCGGTAGCCGGCATCGAGCGCCCAGCGCACGGCCGTTTCGGCTTCCGCCCCGTCGCGCAGTTGCCAGACGCCCAGCCCCAGCACCGGCATCGCAACGCCGTTGTTCAGCGTAACACGGGGAATCTCTGCTCCCATGGCTTCGGCCATCCTTGTATCGCGGGCGTCCACCGCCCGTTCAGACCGTGAGTGCGAGTGGGTGGCGCGTCAGGGCGCGGTCCACCGTTACAAGTTTCAGGTCTTCCGCCTTGCACTGGGCAAGCAGAAGCCGGTCAAACGGATCGCGTGTGCCCGGCTCGGGTTCTACACCGGTTGTGACATGGTCCACTTCGATCGCAAGTGTGCCGATGCCGATGGCTTCGAGATAGCCGGCAATCTCCTCCAGATCCATGCCGGGATCCAGTTTTCGCAGCCGGATTTTAATCGCAATTTCCCACAGGCTCGCCACACTGAAAAATCCGGAGAACGATGGCTCGTCAAAACCTCGCGCGACCGCGGGATATCGCTCTGCGAGGCTGCCCTGGATCAATGCCAACGCAATTTGAGTGTCGAGGAGGACTCTCATCGGTTCCGCCGCTGCGGACGGACCAGGAAGTCTTCGGGGAGTGGCTCGTCAAAATCATCGGCGATGAACGGCACAGGATTCTTGATGCCGCGGGATCGCAAATAAGCCCGCCCTGCCGCCAAATCCAGTCCGCGCTTCGGCTTGTGCGGCACCAGGTCCAGAACCGGGTGGCCGTTGCGGGTGACGACGATCGTTTTTCCCTTCTCGACTTCGCGAGCGAGTTCCGTCAGCCGGTTTTTCGCTTCCCGGATGGGCACCGTTTTGGTCATCACGGCGGATGTAGCTACATGTAGCCACAATTTCAAGCCGCACGGTGGTGCCTTCTCTCCCTCCTCGGGGCTCGGCCGGGAATGAGAAGTTATTTCAGCCGTCTCACCAGTAGAGGGGCGATTACATTACCTTTCGTGCGCGGAATGCTGCCACGTCTTCGGCGGTGAGCCTGAACCATTCGCCGCGCCCGCCTTTCGTCAAGCGCGCCGATGGCCGGCTGGCAGCAGAGAACCGCGATGATCAGCTGTCGCATGACTCGTGGATTTTCCTGCGCCTGAAGTTACCGCACGTGTTATTGTTTTCGGACCATGGTGAAGGATGCACCACTGCCCGCGGTGTTCTTCGGACATGGCAATCCGATGAATGCCGTGCAGACCAACGCCTACACGGAAGCGTGGCGCCGAATCGGTGAAGAACTGCCGAGGCCCCGGGCGATTCTTTCGATCTCGGCCCACTGGTTCGTACCCGGGACCAGCGTCACGGCCGCAGATGCGCCGCGCACCGTCCACGACTTCGGCGGTTTCCCCGCCGAGCTCTACGAAGTGCAATATCCCGCGCCCGGGGCGCCAGGCCTTGCACGCCGCATCCAGGAAATGCTGGCGCCGTTCGCGGTGGAAGCCGGCACATCATGGGGTCTCGATCACGGCACATGGTCGGTGCTGCGACACGTCTATCCTGAGGCAGATATCCCGGTGATCCAGTTGAGCATCGATGAAACGCGGCCCGCTTCCTGGCACTTCGAAATCGGCCGCCGGCTTGCGCCGCTGCGCGATCAGGGCGTCTTCATCATGGGCAGCGGCAATCTGGTCCACAATCTGCACGCCTATGCCTGGGGCCGGCACGCGCAGGCGCCATACGATTGGGCGGTCCGGTTTGAGCGGCGCGCGAAGGAGTTGATGCTGGCTCATGATTTTGAGCCGCTCGTCCAATACGAGGGCCTTGGCCCGGATGCGATCCTGTCCGCACCCACGCCGGACCATTACCTGCCGCTGCTTTACGTGCTCGGCGCCTGGCGTGTGGGAGATGCAATCGCTTTCCCGGTCGAGGGCGTGGATGGCGGCTCGATTTCGATGCTGGCGGTGAGCGCCGGCTAGCTTTGGATGCGCGTGCGTTGGGGCAAACGCTGACAGGAGGACGGCCCAAAGGACCGCGGGCGGGCAGCGCTCACGGATATCGGTGACTTCCCGTTACGCCGTTATCCGCATGACTTCCTTTTGGGGCGGGTACGGGAATTGCGGAATAACCTTACCGACTGCGACGCTGTCTATGTTGCCCTGGCGGAGGCTCTCGCCCGGTTCGCCTCATTGCATGACATAAGCGGAACTTCACAGTTGCCGGGCCGGAATTGCGTAATGCCTGCGTCGGCTTGGCGGATTCGCACGCGATTTCGGCCCTGCCGCGGCAAAAACCTTTGCCCGCTGAGCATCTTTTCGCTTAACCTGTTACGGCCAAGCTGTGGTTGGACGCGGCCCGGTTGACACGGCGGCTGCGCGACGGCTGGACACAAGGGGGAGAGCCACATGAATCCGGTCGCTTCGCGTTTTGCCATCCTGATGGGGTCTGCATCATTCCTGACACTGACGACGGCGCTGACGGCACATGCGCAAATGCCAGCGCCCCAGATGGCGCAGGCCGCACCGCAGGCGGTGCCGGAACAGGTGCTGGTGACCGGTTCGCTGATTCACGGCGCCGCTGCGGTGGGTGTGCCGGTGACCAATTTCGGCGTTCAGGATTTCACCACGACGGGATATGCCTCGATTGGCGAACTGTTCCAGACGATCCCGGCAGCCCAGACGACTCTACCGCAATCAAGCATCAGCGGTGGTCACGTCGAACGGAACAATCAGGTCAATATCCGCGGGCTGGACACCAATGGGCCGCGCTCGCTGCTGATGATCGATGGCTACCGCTTTCCGCCGCAGGACGACGGCCTGTGCCTGATCGATCCCTCGATCATTCCGGAACTGGCGCTGGACCGCGTGGACATTCTGGTCGATGGCGCGTCTGCGACCTATGGATCGGACGCCATCGCGGGTGTGGTCAATGTCGTACTGAAGCGCGGATTCGACGGCGCCACGACGCTGCTCCACGTTCAGACCCCAACCGATGGCGGCGGATTCGAGGCCCAGGAGTCGCAATTGTTCGGGCGTACCTGGGACGGCGGCGACGTCACGCTAACCTTCGAGCACGATGACATCGAGCCGGTTCATGGCAAGGTCCAGTCCAAACTCACGCTCAATTACAGCCCGTGGGGCCTGGACAACGAGAATCCGATCGGCGCGTCTCTGCCGGCGACTCTTTCCATTGGCAAGCCGAACGCCAGCAATGGCAACGGCGTTCCCGGCGTCGGGACCGTGTGCCCAAATTGCTATGCCGTCCCGAAGGGGGCAGGTGGCAATTTCAACGCAGCACTGAACGGCGGTCTGGGCCCACTCGCGCCGGGTAGCGCGGCGCCGTTCGCCTGGTCGAGTTTGACTGCGGGCACCACCAATGAATTGGCGAATGCCCTGGAGTTGGGCTGGGCCGACCCGGCGCAGCAGAAAAACTCAATGGTCGGAACCTTTGACCAGCGCCTGTTCACGGGCGTGTCGTTCTTCTTCACCGGCTTTTATACCAACCGCCGCGTGGAAAATTTACTACCGCCATTTTACAGCAATGGCGTGACCAGTGCGATCAGCACGCTCGGGGTCCCCACGATCAATCCCTATTATCCAACAGGCGCGCCGTCGGGCCTGTCGGTTTCCACCGATCTCGGTTATCAGGCGCCGAACCGGCTCGATCTGTACGAAATCTCTGCCCGCTATCAGTTTGGTTTGAACCTGGACCTGCCGTTCAACTGGACAGGGCAAATCTACGATTCCCGCAGTTATGAAGCCAACCAGTATTTCATGAAGCTGGTGAACAGCAATTATGCCAGCAACGCGCTGGGTAATGTCGTCAACGGGAATGCCAAGCCGGCAAGCATTCCGTATCTGAATGTGTTCTGCGATCCGACGCAGTTCGCATGCAACTCGCCCACGACGCTCAACTATATCCAATCGACCCGGCACATCGGCGATACCTACCATCTGGAGGAAAAAGGCGGCCGGTTTGATGGGCCGCTGTTCGACCTGCCCGGCGGCCAGATCAAGGTGGCGATCGGCGGCGATTACGAATCCGACAATGTGGTCGCCGTCAATCAAAACGACGTCGGCGTGAAACCCAATGGCTCGGCCAATCCGCCGGTCATCGCGCCCACCTATGATCCGGAGCCCTACACCGTTTGGGCCGGGTTCGCCCAGGTCGATATTCCGGTATTCGGTGACAATTTCAATCTGCCTCTGGCGCGCAAACTCGATCTGGAAGTCTCATGGCGCCATGACCGGTATGCCAGTCCGAACAACACGCTGGCCGGCGGGACCAGCAACCCGAAAGTGGCATTCACCTGGCTGATTGACGAGATGGTTGGTGCGACGGTGCGCGGTTCGTGGGGCACATCGTTCCGCTTTGCCAATATCGGCGAGTTTTCGCCGGTGCTCAGTGATCTGTGGGGCGCCATCAACGTTCCCGGTAACCAGTTGATCCCGCTTGGATGCCAGGGCGGGGCGCCGGTTGCAGGCACCGCAGCGGCGATGCTGTTCGCGGCCGGCTTTGCCTGCAACAAGACCGACGCCTTCGGAATCGGCTGGGGCGGCGGCCCACATGCCGCACTCCGTGACTACATCAACGGGGCGGGAACGGCATCCACGCGGGAAGGCGGGACCTCACTGGCACCCGAAACGTCCCAGAACTATAGCATCGGGTTCGAGCTGGCGCCGCAGATTGATTTTCTGCGCGGCCTGGACCTTCAGGCGACATATTACAGCATCAAGATCAACCACGTGATCGGTTCGTTCAATCAGGTCAACGCCGGGACAATGTCGAACCCGAATCTGCGGTTCCAGTTCATTTTCCCGAGCGATCTGGGTTGCCCGGTCGCAACCAATGCCAATCCGACGGCCTGCGCGCCATTCGAAAAAATGGTGGTCGCGGCGCTGTCCGACCAGGCCAGCATTCTGGCGCCCAGCCAGGCTTCCAGCATTTATTTTCTGGATGATGAATCGAACTTCGGATCGGGATTCTGGCATATCGATGGCGTCGATTTCAACGCCAGCTATGACTTTGATGCCGGTGCCTATGGCGCGTGGAATACCGGGATCACGGGAACTTATTATCTGCACAATATCATCCAGAATGTGACCGGCGGCCAGATCATCGACAATCTGCATCAGACCCTCGCGTCCATTGGCGGCGTGCAGCAGATCGGCGTCGAAACCACGCCGCGGCTGATCTGGCGCGCGCGTCTGGGGTGGAGCAACGGCCCGTTCAGCATGACGGGATTCATGAATTATACATCCCATTACTATCAGCCGCTGTCCGGGATTCCGCCGAATGTGAATTTCCAGTGCACAACCTCCGGCGGCAGTACCGGTGGCGGCAGTTTGCCCTGCGCGATCAGCAACTATTCGCAGATCGAACCGAACTTCGTCACCTTCGATCTGTCGTTTGGTTACAATACGGGCGATATGCCCGCGAATGATTATCTGAAGAACATCACGCTGAACGTCACCATCCAGAATCTGATGGGGATTCATTCGCCATTCCAATATGGCCCGACGACCTCCCACCGCAACGCCGCCGCCTATGACATCCTGAGGTCCGATATCGGCCGCGTCCTCGGACTGACCATCGTCAAGAACTGGTAGGCGAGGAGGGCGCGGGCACCTCGGTCTATTCCGAATCTGTGCCAGTGGGTCCGGGTTTGCGTTTGATACGCTTGCGCGACGAGGCGGGCTTTTTCTTGTCGTGCGGTTCGGCGGTGGATTTTTTTGTGGTGCGCTTTGGTTTGGTGCCGGCTTTGGCGGCACGGGCGGCGAGGAGGGCCACCGCGTCGTCCATGTTGACGGATTCCTGTTCCATCT
>JANWHR010000216.1 GCA_025450355.1 Micropepsaceae bacterium | reverse complement strand
GGTGCCGGTCTTTCCTGCAACCTCGTGGCCAGGCACCGCTGCGGCTTGCCCGGTGCCCTCCTGCACAACCTGATACAGCAGGTCGTTCATCTCGAGCGCGTTCTGCTCGGTAAAGACCTGCGGCAAGCTTGCCGGTGGCCGCTGATAGAGAAGCTTTCCGTCCGCAGACCGGATTTCCCGAACCGTGTAAGGCTGCACACGATGACCAAGGGTGGCGAAGGCGGCGTAGGCAGATGTCATTTCCAGCGGCGTAACATCAGATGTACCCAACGCAAGCGACGGCACCGGATTGAGTGGCGACTGGATACCAAGCTGGTGAGCGACCGCCACAAGATTGTTGATCCCGATTTCCTGTCCAAGCTGGACGGCGACGGTATTGATGGATTTCGCGAATGCCTGTTCGAGGGTGACGGGTCCAAGAAAGGTTTGCGTATAATTGTCCGGCGTCCAGACCTTGCTCATATCCTGGATGGATACCGGCTGATCGACGCGAACGGTTGCGGGCGTCAGACCCTGTTCGAAGGCCGCGAGATAGAGGAATGCCTTGAAGGCCGACCCTGGCTGGCGATAGGCCTGCGTCGCGCGATTGAACGGGCTTTCCGCATAATCGCGGCCGCCGACGAGCGCGCGGATCGCACCGCTGGTTGTCATTGAGACCACCGCGCCCTGGCTGGCATGCAACGCTCTGCCGCGGGCGCTGAGCACGGAATCCAGCTTCGCGCGCGCGACATTCTCAAGGTTTGGGTCAAGCGTGGTCGAGATAATCAGATCGCCGTGTGGCGCCGGGACCAGTTGCATGGCCTCTGCGGCGGCGGTATCGAGGAAATAATTGCGCGCGAGATTGTCGGCCTGGGCGGTGACCACGGCGGGATGCCGTTGGGCGTCGCGTGCCTGTTGCGGCGTGATGGCCCCGATCTCGGTCATGTCGGTGAGCACGTCGCCGGCGCGGTCCTGTGCGCCTTCCAAATCGCGGCGTGGCGAGAAAGCCGAAGGGGCGCGCGTCAGGCCGGCCAGCATGGCCGCTTGCGCGATGCTGAGGTCGCGAGCCGACTTGCCGAAATAAATATGCGCCGCGGCATCAACGCCGTAAGCGCCCGATCCGAGATAGAGCCGGTTCAGGTAAAGTTCCAGGATCTGCTGCTTGGTCAGGCGGCGTTCGAGCGCGAGTGCTCCCGCCATTTCACGCAGTTTCCGGGCCATCGTGCGGTCCGGATAAAGAAACAGCATCTTCACCAACTGCTGTGTGATCGTAGAGCCGCCCTCGACCACATGTCCGGCGCGAAAATTCACCCAGGCCGCGCGCAACATTCCTTCCGGATCAATGCCGTGATGCGCATAGAACCGGCGATCCTCAGCCGCGACAAAAGCGGCCGGCAAATAGGGTGGCATTTCCTTTAGCGACAGGCGCTGCCCGACCATCGCCCCGCGCATTCCCGCGGGCGTACCAGACACATCCAGGAAGGTCAGCGAGGCGGGGCGGTTCAGGGCATAGAGATCCGGCTGCGAGAGGTCCGGCGACAGGGTGTTCAGCGCAATCAATACCGCAATCAGTGCGACGAGCACCGCGCCGGACAAGACTGCCGCCAGGATGCCGGTCCAGCGGGCGATACCGTGCCCTGGGCCGCGCCGTCGCGGCGGCTGGCTTCCGGCATTCGGAGCAGGGATCGAGGGCATGCGCGGCGCTGGCTCCATTGTTACGGAATGGAACGCGTCAGTGCCTCGGCCGCACCGCGGGATTTTTACTGGTTTCCATGTGTTTCCGCGCAACGAAAGCAAAGCATGAGCATTGCCGAAAGCCGAAAATCCACCGGTTCCGCCTATTTTGCTTGAAAGACCCCGCGGTATCGGTTTGATACCGCGGGGCCGTTCATCGGCGGGAAACTCGCGAGGAGGGGCGTTGCGCGAGGTCCACCGCCGGACTTTTGGGCTTGATCCCGATCGGGATGGCCTTATGTCAGGAAGGACCGTGCCGCCGTTCGGCTGAATGGAGGCTGGGCGGCGCGTTCATCCGGAGTTCATGCGCCCGGGCTTAGAAGGCTCGACATGCGGTATCGGGTTCTGATGGTCGCCGCTTTCCTGACAGGCATGGTCGCGCTCCAGGGGACATCCCTCGGGCAGCCCTATCGCGCGCGTCAGGGAGTCGAGTCCGGGCAAGTCCGCTCGCTCGATCAAATTCTGAACGGAATCCGCCGCCAGCGGCCCGGGAATTTGGCTGACGTCCAGGGACCAATTCCATCGCCAGCCGGGGAACCGCGCTACCGCCTGAAATGGGTGACTCCGGACGGCCGTGTGTTGTGGCTCGATACCGATGCGCGGACGGGCAGGGTGCTCGGGGTGGAAGGTGATGATCGCGGCCCTGGATTGCCACCCCCGGGCTATGGCGCGCCGCGGGCGCCCCCTCCGCCGCCGGCTTACCGGGGCATGCCGCCGGGTGCTGTTCCGCCTGGCGTCGTGCCGCCGGGATACGGCCCGGTGCCGCCCGGATTTGGCCCGCAACCGGGGTTCGTGCCCCAGCCACGTGGCTATGGACCACCGCCCGCCGTTGTGCCGCGGGCGTTTGGTCCCCGCGTTAACCCGCCTCGCGCTGCACGGGTTCCTCCGGCGCGCGAGCGGCGATTTGGACCGGGGAGATAAAAGTCGTGCGTATTTTGATCGTGGAAGACGACGCGGACCTGCAGCGGCTGCTGAAAAAAGCGCTCACCGAAGCAGGCTATGTCGTGGATGTCGCCTCCGATGGCGAAGAGGGACACTTTCTCGGCGACACCGAACCCTATGACGCAGTGGTGCTCGATCTCGGGCTGCCGAAGCTTGACGGCGTCACGGTTCTGGAACGCTGGCGCAAAGCGGGAAAGAAAATGCCGGTGCTGATTCTGACCGCACGCGACCGCTGGGCCGACAAGGTCGCAGGGTTTGATGCGGGTGCGGATGATTATGTCGCCAAACCATTCTATACGGAGGAACTGCTCGCGCGGCTGCGCGCGCTGCTGCGCCGGGCCGCCGGCATTGCGACGCCGGACATCGAGATCGGTCCGCTGCGGATCGACACCCGAAGCTCGCGCGTCACCGTCGCCGGAAATCCGGTGAAACTCACATCGCTCGAATACAGGCTTCTGGCCTATCTGGCGCATCACAAGGGCCAGGTGCTGTCGCGGACCGATCTGGTCGAACATCTCTACGATCAGGATTTCGACCGGGATTCCAACACGATCGAAGTGTTCGTCGGCCGGTTGCGCAAGAAGCTGGGTGTGGACGTGATCCACACGGTGCGCGGCCTTGGATACCGGCTCGACGAGCCAAGCGCGGCCGAGGAACCAAGCTGAGGCGATTCTTTCCAAATACCAGGTCGCTGACCTTTCGGCTCATCACCGGGGCCGCGGTGTGGTGCGTGTTCTGCCTGATTACCGGAGGGTTCATTCTCTCCGGTCTGTTTCGCGGCGCGATTCAGGAGAGCCTGGACGACCAACTGCGTTTTGACCTTGATGGCCTGGTCGCGGCCGCGGAGGTGGATGGTCCAGGCCATGTGACTCTTGAGAACCGTTTTGCCGACCCGCGCTTCGAGCGCGTATTTTCCGGCTGGTACTGGGAAATCGAGCCTGAGGACCAGCCCCCGTCAGCAACGCGGCTGGCGACGACGCAGGCGGCAACGTCGCTGCCTGCAGTGGCGCAGCCGGAGACATCGCGCTCGCTCTGGGACCAGACGATCGCGCCACAGGGCCTGGTCAATGGCGACAACAACAGCCAGTGGGGTTATGCCGAAGGCCCGGATGGTCAACGGCTGCGGGTTCTGGTGCGCCATATCGCGCTTCCGCGCACGGCGGAGGGAATCGAACAGGCCGGCCGGTTTCGTTTCGTTGTCGCCAGCAGCGTCAATGAAACGGAGACCGACGTGCTGCGCTTCAACCGGACGCTGCTCTGGTCTTTTGCCTTTTTCAGTCTCGGGCTTCTGGCGGCCATCGCGATCCAGGTGCGGGTGGGACTGATGCCACTGCGAGCGGTCAGCGAGGCGCTGGCGCGAATCCGCGAGGGCCGCGCGCAAAAGCTGGAAGGAGAATTTCCGGCGGAAATCGCTCCGCTGGCGACGGAGCTGAACGGGCTGATCGCCCACAGCAGCGAGGTCGTTGGGCGCGCGCGCGCCCATGTCGCCAATCTGGCGCATTTTCTCAAGACACCCCTGACGGTGCTGGCGAATGAGGCCGCCACTGCGCCGCCGTCGCCGCTTGCCGATACGGTGTCCCGTCAGGTGGTTTCGATGCGACGGCAGGTGGATCATTACCTGGCCCGGGCGCGTGCTGCGGGCGCCCTGGATGTGCTTGGCAGCCGAACCGATGTTGCCGCTTCGCTGGGCGATCTCTCGCGCGTGCTGACCCGCATGCATTTGGAAAAGTCGATTGCCATCGAGGTCGACGTCACTCCAGCGCTCGCCTTCCGCGGAGAACGTGAAGACTTCGAAGAAATGTCGGGCAATCTGCTCGACAATGCGTGCAAATGGGCGCGCAGCCGTGTGTTGGTCAAAGCCGCGCCGCTGGAACCCGGCCGCCTGGTACTGACGGTTGAAGACGATGGCCCGGGGCTTCCGCCCGAAACGCGTGTGGGCGGCATCGAACGCGGCAAGCGGCTGGACGAATCAGTACCCGGCACCGGATTGGGGCTTGCAATCGTGCGCGACATCTCAAAGCTCTACGGCGGGACCCTGACTCTGGCGGAGGCGTCTTTGGGCGGGCTGAAGGTTTGCCTTGAACTGCCGCGGTCGGCCTGATCCAGGACATTGCAATGCCGAACAAGCAAAATCCGCTAAAACTCAATCCGTTGCAATTGCGCACGCTTACCCTGCTGCAGGCGCTGGCCCACATTCCTGGTGCAGGTGAATCCGGGCCGGCGGAAGGCGAACATACGGTGCGCCATTTTCCAGGCCGGCATGCGGACCATTTCCACGTCGGTGAATTTGTCGTCAGCGGCAGCGACGCCACCGGCCTGTTCAACGAAGCGGTGTGGAATGCGCTCTCCCGCAAGGGCCTGGCACGGAGCGCATGGCCGGATGCCATCACGCTGACGGCCGGCGGGGTGGCCTATGACACCGGCCTCGCCGGCGAAATTCTCCACACCGGCAATCATTGATCCATCGGCTCAAGTCCCGCCATTCCTCAAAGCGAAACGTCCGGATCACAAACAGACGCAGGCGGCCCGCCATATCTGCGCCGCCCGGCGGCGGGGTCATTCGTCGCGCTGAACCTGTCTCGCGGGTTGCGCCTCCGTGCTACACGTTGCGCACGATCCTGCGAACTGCGCCATAAGTATTGGTAAGCACGTAGAATTCACCGTCTTATCCCATTCCG
>JANWHR010000215.1 GCA_025450355.1 Micropepsaceae bacterium | reverse complement strand
GGAAATGGAATGTCATTCCCGCGAAGGCGGGAACCCGGCCGCGGCGTTCCCGCCTTCGCGGGGATCAACTGCGCCGCGATGAATCTTTTACGGAGTGAACCGTGAACACACCGACAGCATTCACCAACATCAAACTCCAGCGCGAGGACGGGGTCACATTTGTGGTCCTCAACCGGCCGGAAAAGCGCAATGCCATGAGCCCGGAACTGCATCGTGAAATGTGCGAGGCGCTCGACGAACTGGAAACGGAAGACGAAACCAAAGTCGTCGTCCTTACCGGTGCGGGGGAAGCATTTTCCGCCGGGCAGGACATCAAACTCTATTTCCGCAGCACCGAAGAGGATGCAAGGGGCCGCGCCCGTGCGCGGCGTGATTCGCATCACTGGCGCTGGGAGAAACTGTCGAAATACGCGAAGCCCACCATTGCCATGGTGAACGGCTTTTGTTTTGGCGGCGCATTTACGCCCCTTTGCGCCTGTGACTTCGCCATCGCCGCCGATGACGCGACCTTCGGGCTGTCGGAAGTCAACTGGGCGATTCTGCCCGGCGGCATTGTCAGCTGGAATGTCGCGCAGGTGATGAGCTTCCGCGATGCGATGTACTATGCCTGCACCGGCGAGACGTTCGATGGCAAACAGGCCGCGGCCATGAAGCTGGTGAACTTCTCAGTCCCGCGCGCGGAATTGCGCGATGCGACGGTGAAATTCGCGCGTATGCTGATGAAGAAAAATCCGGCGGCGCTGCGCTATACGAAAGAATGCATCCGCGCGGTGCGCAACATGGATGTGCAGCAGGCGGCCGACTATCTGAACGCCAAAAGTGACGCCCTGCGTTACCGCGATCCGGAAAAAGGCCGGGCCGAAGCAACCCGCCAGTTCCTCGACGAAAAAAGCTTCAAACCCGGCCTCGGCGAGTACAAGCGGAAAAAGCAAGTCCCATAACCGCCGTTATACCGGCATCGGCAACTCAAATCGGCAACCATATTCGCGCCACTTCATGCGATTGCCCAGCTTTCCTGTGGTAGGGTGCGCCGAACCGGGTCGATGGGCACGGTGATGGACACCACCGCACCGTCTGAAATGCAGCTGCTTCCACTTGAGGAACCGCCCCGTTTGGACGTGGCGGCGTTCCGGGAAGAACTGCTGCACAAAATGATCCGCGACGTGGGGCGCGATCCATCCTTTTGCTCGAAACAGGACTGGTTCCTTGCCCTGGCACTGGTGCTCCGCGAACGGCTGAGCACGGAGCGCGTGAACAGTTGGCGGCGCAATTTCACCCATCAGGCGAAGTGGGTTTATTACCTGTCGATGGAATTGTTGCCCGGCCGCAGGCTTCGCGCATTTCTGGATGCGCAGGGGCTGCTGGAGACCGGCCGCGAGGCTTTGCGCAGTCTCAACGTGAATCTCGACGAGCTCTGGGAATTCGAGGCCGAACCGGCGCTGGGCAATGGCGGCCTTGGGCGGCTTGCTGCCTGCATTCTCGAATCCATGGCAACGTTTGGCTACGCCGGCCTTGGCTACAGCATCCGCTATCAGTTCGGAATGTTCCGCCAGAAAATCGAACATGGGGAGCAGGTGGAGCAACCGGAGAACTGGCTGCAGAGCCCAAGCCCGTGGGAATTTCCGCGGCCCTACGCCTCCTGCCGGGTGCAGTTCCGGGGCCATGTCGCTGCCATCAGGGATGCACATGGCGAGGGTTACCACTGGCTGGACACGGAAGATGTCATCGCAACTGCGCATGACCTTCCGGTGATGGGCCTTGCCGCGGAAGGCATCAGCGCATTTCGCCTTTGGTCCGCCAAAGCAACCCAGGAATTCGACCTCAGCTATTTCAACAAAGGCGACTACCTCGATGCGATGGAGGAAAAGAGCGCGACAGAGACTCTCTCGAGCGTTCTGTATCCCAGCGATGAAACCTGGATGGGCCGCGAGCTGCGGCTGAAGCAGGAATATTTTCTGGTCAGCGCCTCGCTTCAGGACATTTTTTCGCGCCACGCTCAGACCTATTCGGATTTCGAGGACCTGCCGAACCGCATTGCGATTCAACTGAACGACACCCATCCCGTGCTTGCGATTCCGGAAATGATGCGGCTGCTCGTCGATGTGCAGCGGCTGGACTGGGAGCGCGCCTGGGAAATCACGACCCGTATTTTTTCTTTCACCAATCATACGCTTCTCGCCGAAGCGCTGGAGACCTGGACCGTCGGGCTGATGGAACGGTTGCTGCCGCGGCACCTTCAGATCATTTACGAAATCAACGCCCGGCTGTTGCGCGCCGTCGGTTACCAGAATCCGGGTAACATCGATCTGATTCGCCGGATGTCGCTGATCGACGAGGACGCGCCACGTTCGGTCCGCATGGCGCATCTGGCGATTGCCGGCAGTCACAAGGTGAATGGCGTATCACGGCTGCATACCGGCTTGATGCGCCGCACGCTGTTCCGGGATTTCGACGCGTTCTTCCCCGGACGGATTGTCCCGATCACCAATGGCATCTCGCAAAGGACCTGGCTTCTGGAGGCCAATCCTCCGCTCGCACGGTTGATCACATCGCGCATCTCCGATCACTGGCTGCGCGATCTCGATGCGCTGAAGCAGCTTTTGCCTTTTGTTGACGATGCTGATTTTGTCGCAGAATTTGCCGCGGTCAAACAGACGAACAAGCGCAAACTGGCACAACTGGTCCGGGAACAGCCTGGCGTCGAGGTGAACCCGGATTCGCTGTTCGATATGCAGGTCAAACGAATTCACGAATACAAGCGGCAGCTTTTGAACCTGCTGCACGTCATCACGCGCTACAATCTGATCCGCGATGGCCACGCGGACGGGCTTCCGGCACGCACCGTCATTTTTGCCGGAAAGGCCGCGCCCAGCTATTTCATGGCGAAGCTGATCATTCATCTGATTCACAGCGTCGCCGAAGTCGTCAACCACGATCCGGTCGCCGGAACGCGGCTCAAAATCGTCTTTGTGCCGAATTACGACATCGAAACGGCTCAGGAGCTTATTCCGGCCGCCGACCTGTCGGAGCAGATCTCAACCGTGGGCACGGAGGCGTCGGGCACCGGCAATATGAAGCTGGCGCTCAACGGCGCGCTTACGATTGGTACACATGATGGCGCCAATGATGAGATCGCCGACGCGGTTGGGAGTGAAAACACCTTCCTTTTTGGCCGGAACTACGACCAGACACAGCAATTCCGGGCCGATTACAAGCCAGAGCGGATTTATGAAACGATACCGGCGCTCAAGCGCGCGCTGGACATGATCTCGGGCGGCTATTTCTCATCCGGCGATCACGCGGTTTTTGCACCGGTATTCAATTCCCTGGTCCGGAATGGCGACCAATTTCTGGTGCTGGCCGATTACGAATCCTATGTCCAGCGCCAGGCCGAAGTGGACAAGGCGTTTCTCGATGGCCATGCCTGGTCCCGAAAGGCGATCCGGAACACTGCGAACGTGGGTTATTTTTCAATCGATCGCGCGGTGCGGGAATATGCGAAATCCGTGTGGAATACGCAGCCGCTCACCGCCTTTGGCGGCGTGGGACCTGGTTAGCCTGGCAATCCTGCACCCGATCAACCTGTGTTACCGGTTCCGTGTTTATGCGACGATCACTGCCCGAAAAATTCGGTACCGATTTGCAACGCCCCCCTACATCCAGGCTGCCATTGGTGAAACTCGGTTCCCTTGCCGATGACGGTAATCCGACACTCACCAGACTTCGTTTGCTTGTCGCCAATCGTTCGCCTGCGCATTACGGAATAACCGAATTCCAGAACGAAGCCGATGTGACGTTCCTGATTGAAAGCGGCTATATCGGGCTGGAATCGATGGCCAGGCTGCGCGCACTCTTGAAGCAGGCCCGGACGCCGGAGGTTTATATCTTTTCAGAGAGCGACTGGCCCTTTCCTTACATTCCGGGGCTCTATTGCTCTTTGTCCAGGGCGCTTCCCTGGGCTCAGAGTTGGTCTTTTCTGCTGGATGGGGAAGCGACCTGCGACAGGTCCACTGTGCAGGAACGTTACATGTATTCTTTCATCGGCAGGGTAGCGACCCATCCGCTGCGGCGCGAGCTACTTCGGCTCGATACGGTGAATACCCCCTGCGTTGACATCTCGTCCGCGCAAGGGCGATTTCCGAATTGGAATTACAGAGGGAGCTATTGGCGTACACTCAGGGCGAGCCGGTTTGTGTTGTGTCCGCGTGGAGTGGGTGCATCGACTATTCGCATCTTTGAGGCGATGCGCGCCGGCGCAGTCCCCGTCATCATTGGTGATGATTGGCTTGAGCCCCCGATCGGCGATTGGTCGCAATTCAGCATTCGTGTGCCTGAAAGGGCCGTCCTGGAGATTCCCGGAATCTGTGCCGCTTACGGCAACCGCGCGACAGCCATGGGCGAAATCGCAAAAGAGACGTTCGCGCGGCACTTCGCGCCGGAAGCTTTTCTCGACAATGCATTGGATTTCATGCGTTCCAATTTGGCCACGCGGAACCAAAACATCCAAAACATGCCTGGAATCCTGTGCCAGGCAATTTCGCTGCGCGAATTGCGCTCCGCGGTCCATGCTTTGCGCAGCAAATTTGCCCCCCGCCGCACCAGTTGAACCGCCTTTGCGTCAGAACTGAAAATAGATGAACGGTTTGGGCACGCCGCTGTTTGCGATGAGTATCAGCGCCGTACAGCCGGCATAGGCCAGCGCCTGGAGTTCAATGGGCGCGGCCAGGAAGCGGTGCCTGAAATCGGCGAATTCGCCGGCCCATTGCGATAGCAGCGCGCCGCCCATGATCAGGATGGCTACGGCCATTCCGGCCGTCAGTTCAACGAAATTGGGACGCGACGCAAGCGCCCCGAGCAGACTTAACAGATTACCCAGATTTGCCGCCCGGAACGGAATCCAGATTGCGGTCACCAGATTAAAGACCAGGAAAGCCCGCAACGCGTGGCTGGCAGGCGGAAGTTTCACCTGTTCGCCCACGCCGCGGTGAATGCCCAAAGCGCGTTCGGCCGATAGCATCAATCCGTGAAGGCCACCCCAGATCGCGAAGTGCCAGGCAGCTCCGTGCCAAAGTCCGCCCAAGAACATCGTCAACATCAGGTTGCGATAGACGCCGAGGCGGCTTTTCATCCGGTTCCCGCCCAATGAAATGTACAGATAGTCCCGCAGCCAGGTGGACAGGGTCATGTGCCAGCGGCGCCAGAAATCCGTGACGCTGACCGCCGCATAGGGCCGCCGGAAATTCTGCGGCAATTTGAAACCAAGCAGAATCGCGCTGCCCAGCGCCAGGTCGGTGTAGCCGCTGAAATCGAAGTAGATCTGGAATGAGAATGCATAGACGCCGATCCACGCCTCGACACCGCTGACGGCGGCCGGATGGTTGAACGCCGCGTCGGCAAAGGACGCCAGTGAGTCCGCGAAAACGATTTTTTTCAGCAACCCCGCGAAGATCAGATACAGCGCGTGCTCGACGTCTTCCGTGCTCAGCCGGGGACGGCGGCCAATTTGCGGAAAGAAATCGGCCGCGCGCACGATCGGCCCGGCAATCAGATGCGGGAAAAATGACACCAGAAATGCAAGACGGATCCAGTTGCGCTCCGCCTGTATTTTCCTGCGATAGACGTCGATCGTGTAGCTCAACGCCTCAAATGTGTAGAAAGAAATGCCAACCGGGAGCGCGATGTTCAGGTCCACCCAATCAAGCGGCATTCCGATCAGGCCTGCAAACGCGGCAACACTGCCGCCCAGAAAATTGGTGTATTTGAAAAACCCGAGCAGTCCGAGATTCGACACCAGCGAAACGGAAAGCAGAAGCTTGCGCCGAAGCGGGTCATCGGTCCGCATCAACACAAGACAGACAAAATAATCCGAGGTGGTTGTCGCCAGCAGCAAAAGTATCTGCCAGTGATTGTTGCTGACGTAAAAGTAGTAGCTGGCAAGGACGATGAACCAGGTCCGGATCATGGCTCTGCCGGCGAGCAGCCACGACACCGACAGCACAATCAGGAAAAAAACCAGATACTCGGTGGAATTGAACAGCATCAGTTGTGGCGGCCATTTGCGCCGTGAAACGCGGGGGTCTTCCGCAGTTTCTGCACAAGCAGCGGCGTGTACCTGGCGATACCCAGGCTGTTGAGGTGATTGTAATCGAAATAGTCGGAGTCGGTGAATGCGCTGTAATCGGCGTGTACGTAATCGTCGCCGTAACTTTCTACGATCGGGCGAATCCGCGCATCCAGCGATTCCCGGTATTTCCTGCGGATGATTTCATTCCCGAAGGTGTAGGGCGCTTCTTCCATCATGTTTACCGTAACCGGAATGCCCGCTTTCCTGAATGCTTCCAATCCGGCCCTGAACATCTTTAGCGATACCGGCGCAAGCGGCGGGGGCACGAATTTTTGGGCTTGCTCATCCGGCGGATGTGCATCCTGACGCCCGTCTTCCTCCTGCTTTTCCCTAAAATGCTCGGGCTCCAGTTCAATGCGGTAATAGCCACCCTCCCTCAAATAGAGCACCACCGAGTTGATCGCCCCGCGGTCGGAGACCGGCGCGATTCTCGCCACGAATGGAAAGCGCGCATAATATTCCGAGAGTTCGTGACGAACGTCCGTCGTATCCGGGATGCCGGTTTTGCCGTCAGTGGCAAAGCCTGCCGGATCAGGATAGTCTGTCATTCTGAATGTGACGGATTGCGCTTTGGTGCCGGCAGGCGCGGGCAGCGCATCTGGCGCAGCGGCGGAGTGGTTCTCAAGATGGTCCGCCAGCTTGGCGCCTGCCATCCGGAAAGGATGTCCCAGGAAGGAAATGGCGGCGCTCCGGAACTCGCCGCTCGCGACTGCAAATCGGGTCACGGGATTGTAATAGAGCAGATTGTCAAGCAGCCCCGGATTATGTGCCCCCCACAACCAGTAACGTGTCGCATCGGCGAATCCGACGGGATAAACGCGCCTGACCTGAAGATTGTCGTCGAAATCCCAGT
>JANWHR010000214.1 GCA_025450355.1 Micropepsaceae bacterium | reverse complement strand
TCGGTGATCGCGCCGCTATAGTCATGGACACGCAGCCGGATGACGCTGCGGTTGATGTAAGTCGCGGCGCGATCGCGTACCGACATGTTCTGATCGGCCAGGGCCTTGGTGCAGATGTCGAACGCATCGAACGGATCGCCGAATTCTGCGGTCGCATAACATTGCGCACCGGCCCCGCCACCAACCACAAGAACAACCGCCTTCGCCGGCAGAGATGCCAGGGCCAGCGCTGCTGCGGCCAAAGTGCAAACACCCAGAGCACGCATGAACAACTCCTCCAGATGATCCGTTTGTCAGGCAAAAGCCTGACTTGCGCGTCATGTTAGCACTCTTCGGTCTGCACCTGTAGCGGGTATTGCTCGCGGAGTACCGGGGCTATTCAGCCCTCAATGGGAGCCCCCATCGAATGCGAATTGCGTTTCAAAATCCGGTCAAAATGCTTTACCTGCTCGCTGCACCACCATGGAGCCGGTCATGACCACCTTACCGCCTGGTTTTCTCGCCAGGACGCTGGGACGCATCAAGCCTTCCCCCACGCTCGCGATGACGCAGAACTCGCGCGAGCTGAAGGCGGCCGGCCGGGACGTGATCGGTCTTGCCGCCGGCGAGCCGGATTTCGATACGCCGGACAACATCAAGGAAGCCGCCATCGCCGCAATCCGCCGCGGCGAAACCAAATACACCAATATCGAAGGTATTCCGGAGCTGCGCGCGGCGATTGCCGCGAAATTCAAACGCGAAAACCATCTCGATTACGTGCCCGCCCAATGTTTTGTCGCCCCCGGCGGAAAGTCGATCATTTACAACGCCATGATGGCCACCCTGAACGAGGGTGATGAAGTTATCATTCCGGCGCCCTACTGGGTCAGCTATCCGGACATCGTGCTGCTTGCGGGCGGTACGCCGGTGTTCGTCGAGACCCCGTTCGAGGAAGGTTTTCGCCTGACTCCCGATGCGCTGGAACGCGCGATCACCCCGAAAACCAAGTGGTTGATCCTGAACCAGCCGTCAAACCCGACCGGCGCCTGCTACACGCGCGAACAGTTGAAGGCGCTGACCACGGTGCTGATGGATCATCCCCATGTCTGGGTCCTGACCGATGACATGTATGAGCATCTGGTGTTTGGCGGGTTTCAATTCCACACGGTGGTGGAAGTCGAACCCGCGCTGTACGAACGTACACTGACGATGAACGGCGTTTCCAAGGCTTATGCCATGACCGGCTGGCGGATTGGCTACTGCGCCGGCGCGCAGCCCCTGATCGCGGCCATGGCGAAACTGCAATCGCAGTCAGCAACCAATGCCACCTCAATTTCGCAATGGGCCAGTGTGGAGGCACTCAATGGTCCGCAGGATTTCATTCCAAAATTCCAGAAGGTGTTCGAAGAACGGCGCGATCTCGTCGTTTCGATGCTGAACCAGACTTCGGCGATCCAATGCCCGGTACCGGAGGGTGCGTTCTACGTTTATCCGTCGATCCGGAAGACGATGGGCTTGAAAACACGCACCGGGCGCAAAATCGCCAGCGATGAAGATTTTGCGGGCGCGCTGCTGGATGAGGAGGGGGTTGCGGTTGTGCATGGCGCGGCTTTTGGTCTCTCGCCATTCTTCCGGATTTCTTACGCCACATCGAACCCCGTGCTGGAGGACGCCTGCACGCGGATTCAGCGGTTCTGCGGCAACCTGTCGTAGATTCTACCTCCGGCGCAAGGCGTTGCACCCGTCCTGCGGCAGTGGGACTTAAGCCAGTTGAACGGAACGGCCGCTCTGCAGCAGAATTCCGCCTCCAAATCGGGCGGATGCGCGTTTATATGAAATGCGGGATATTGTCCGGGTCAAGTTTCAATGAGCGATACGACACAGGCTGGGCTCCTCTCACCAGACATTGCAGTTCCCAGGCGCACAACAGCTCCCACCCGTCCGGGTTATCTGTTTGGCCCGATTTTCGATTTCCTGACGCTCGGCGGACTTTCCCTGATCACCTGTGCGGCCGTCGCACTGATCTTCCCCAGAGGCATCCCCACGGTGCAGCAGGCCGTGCTGGTCACCACGCTAATGACCATCATCAACCAGCCGCATTTCGCGCATTCCTATCAGATGTTCTATCGCAACTATCGTGAGAAGGCGTTCGGCGCCTCCTATCCGCCCGGTTTGCGACGCCGCTATGTCGTTGCCGGAATCATCACCCCGGTCATTCTTGTCGCGTTCCTGGCCGGTGCATCGCTCGCGGGCAGCGCGCGCGTACTCGCCTATGCCGCGAATGCGATGTTCTTCCTGGTCGGCTGGCACTACGTCAAACAGGGCTATGGCATCCTGATCGTCGATTCCGTGCAGAAGCGAATCATGTTTTCCGAACAGGCTAAGACCATCCTGCGCGCGAATGGCTATGCGAGCTGGATGGTGGCGTGGCTCGCGGTCAACCACGCATTCTCCGGCCGAAACGACTACATTGGGTTGACCTACTTCTCGCTTCCGTTCCCCACCTGGATGTATCAGGGGGCGATTGCGGTGCTGATCGTCACCTCCGTCGCAACCGCGGCCATTCTGTTTCAGCGCTGGCGGTATGCATTGCACAGCCTCCCGTGGAACGGTGTCGTCGCTTATGTGACGACACTCTATCTCTGGGTCATTTTCGTACGCTTCAATCCGCTTGTCCTGGCGGTGGTGCCGACCTTCCATTCGCTCCAGTATCTGGCAGTGGTCTGGCGCTATCAGCTCAATGCCGGGGCACAGGGCGCAGCGCCTTCGACGCCATCAGACATCCGCTTCTTACAGACGCCATGGAGCAGTTTTGCTTTTTTTGTCGCCCTCGGCGTGCTGCTGGGATTCCTCGGTTTCTACGGCATCCCCCGCTCGATCGACGCAATCCTGCCGTATAATCATCACGTCTTCGGGCCGAGCCTGTTTGTCTTTTCCTTCTATATCTTCATCAACATCCATCACTATTTTCTGGACAATGTGATGTGGCGCAGGGGCAACCCGGACGTTCAGCAATATATTTTCGCCCGCAGCGGGCAAAAGCTTCGGCAATAAACGGTCCGCGTTCGCGGATTTCAGCCGGCTATTCGGCGTGGAACGGCTTTTGCGTTCCGGTATCGCGCCGCCGGGCATCAAGTCGCGACTGAAGTCTGCCGACGCGCATCAAAACCTCAGCAGCAGCCCCCCTGTAGCCGTTTCTTACCAGCGCCGCTGCGACGGTCTTTTGGTGACCAATGCTGCCTTCCAACTGGCGGATCTGTCGCTCTGCATCTCCAACGCTGTGCATGGGCAAACCTTTTTCCAGGAACCGCGTCCATCAGAAGCACAAATTGTGCGGTGCAGCAAGAAAATTTTGCGTTGCAGCAAAATGCCTTGAACGTGAGCCGGCGCGACCGTTTCGGGGCTGGGCACCGTCCCCGTCTCCTCCGCATAGGGCCAAGTCAATCCATCGATCCCCAGTGACCGGCCGAGCAGCGATTCGGTTTGGAAGGACGCAGCCCGGGGCGAGAGTCCGGATTGTCCAATGACGCCCGCAATCGAAGCTTCGCATCGGATTTGCGCCAATGACTCTGCTTGCCTTCTGCCCCTGATTGGCGCGACGATGACGGCGAGCAAAGGGCTATGACGCCGCGTTCGCGGGTCCCGTACGAGTGGCGAGGCGCGGCCAAAGGAGACGGAAATGCCGACAAAAAATGGAGGAAACGGGCCACGCTGCGTGGCCCTGGTGGGCCCCTATGGCGCCGGAAAAACCACCCTGATGGAGAGCATCCTCTGGATCACCGGCGCGATTCAACGCAAAGGCTCCATTCAGGGAGGAAACACTGTCGGTGACAGTTCGCCTGAAGCCCGTGCGCGTCAAATGTCGGTCGAGACCAACTGCGCCACGACGCGCTATCTTGATGAGGTCTTCACCTTCCTCGACTGCCCCGGATCCATTGAATTTCTGCAGGAAACGCTAAACGTCCTTCCGGTGATCGACGCGGCCATCGTGGTCTGCGAGCCCGAGGCAGCAAAGGCGGCGATGTTGCAGCCGTACCTGAAGCGCCTTGGCGATCTTGGCATCCCTCATGCGCTCTACGTGAACAAAATCGACAAGGCGAATGGGGCATTGCGCGAAACGCTGGCGATTTTGCAGGAAGTCGCACCCAAACCTCTCGTGCTCCGCCAGATTCCCATTTGGGAAAACGGGATCGTCACCGGATATGTCGATCTCGCGCTCGAGCGCGCCTATGTCTATCGGGAGCATGCGGCCTCGCAGATCATTGAGATGAATGACGAGGTCCGGGGACGTCAGGGCGAAGCCCGCTATCAGATGCTGGAAAAGCTCGCTGACTATAACGAGCACCTGATGGAGGAATTGCTTTCCGACATTGCGCCGCCGCGGGATGAAATTTTCGATGATCTGCAGAAGGACTTGCGGAAAGGGCAGATCGTTCCGGTGCTGATCGGATCGGCGACGGGCGACAATGGCGTTCGCCGGCTGCTGAAGTTTCTGCGGCACGAAGCGCCGGATGCCGGGGCTTTGCGCGGGCGGTATGGCGTGACAGGCCATGACGCGATCGTGCATGTGCTGAAGACCTATTACACCGCACATGGCGGAAAGCTCAGCCTGGCGCGCATTCTGAACGGACAGGTCAAGGACGGCGCGGTGCTGTACCGCCAGGGTGGCGGCGACACACGCGTCGGCGGAGTTTTTGCCCTGCGTGGCGAAGCGCAGACCAAGCTCACCGAAGCGGGCCCCGGCGATACGGTTGCGCTGGGCCGGCTGGACGAAATAGCTACCGGTGAGACGCTATCGAGCGCGCGCGGCGGCGCAAAGCTGAAAATTCACACGGAGACCCTGCCGCCGGTCTATGGTCTCGCGATCACGGCCGCAGACCGCAAGGATGAAGTGAAACTGACAGCGGCCATCGCACGACTGCGCGAAGAAGATCCTTCGCTTGTGTTTGATCAGAATCCCGAGCTGCACCAGATGGTGCTGCTGGGGCAGGGTGAAATTCACCTGAAGGTCGCGGTGGAAAAACTGGCGTCCAAATACGGCCTGAAGCTCGATACCCATCGCCCGCAGGTGCCATACAAGGAAACAATTAAACGCAGCACGACACAACGCGGAAGGCATAAGCGTCAAACCGGCGGCCATGGTCAGTTCGGCGATGTGATCCTGGAAATCAAACCGCTGCCACGCGGCACAGGATTCGTATTCGAGGACCAGATCACCGGCGGCGTGGTGCCACGCAATTTCATTCCGTCGGTGGAAAAGGGCGTTGTCGATTTCCTGAAGGAAGGGCCGCTCGGTTTCCCCGTGGTGGACGTTGGCGTCGCCCTGATTGACGGTTCGTATCACACGGTCGATTCCTCCGATGCCGCATTCCAGACGGCGGCGCGTATCGGCATGACGGAAGGAATGCCAAATTGCACGCCTGTGCTGCTGGAACCGATCATGCATGTGAAGATTCATGTACCATCGGAATCGACCGCGGCGGTCAATGGCGTGATTTCGTCACGGCGTGGCCGAATTCTCGGTTTTGACGCCCGCGAGGGATGGCATGGCTGGGACACTGTCGAGGCAGAAATTCCGCGTTCGGAACTTCACGACCTGATTGTCGAGTTGCGGTCTCTGACACAGGGCGTGGGAACCTATGAAATGAAGTTCGATCACCTGGCGGAACTGACCGGAAAGCTGGCGGAAAGTGTCGTCGCGGCGCGTAAAGCGGCCGCTTGACCATGTGTGCTCCTCAGACAACCGTAAGTATAGTCCCTGACCGTGCGCTTTTCTGTTGTGCCGCCATGAAGCCGCCATGCCTTGGTGCTACATGCGCCTCAAAGGGGCAGTGCAGGGAGAGTGTCGAATGCTGATAAGAACGCGCAGGGGCTGGGAAATTCCGGAACGGCTGGTTGTGCCAGAAGAACTGGTGATGAGCCGCCGCCGTCTGCTGAAAGGCGCTGGCGCGCTTGCGCTCGCGGGGGCGGTCGCCGCCTGTGACAACAGCAATGAGACACAGAATTCCGCGGCGCCGGCACGGCAGACAGCCGAGTCCGATCCGACGGCATCGCTGTACCCGTTCAAGCACAATGCGGCATACACGGTGGACCGCGCCATCACGCCGGAAAGCATCGTAGCCTCCTACAACAACTATTATGAATTTGGCGTCGAAAAGGATGATCCGGTGCACAACGCCGGCAGATTGCCCATCCGGCCGTGGGAGATCAGCTTCGAAGGCATGGTCGAAAAGCCGTTCAAAACCGACTTCGACACGTTGATCAAGGCCATGCCTCTGGAAGAACGGGTCTATCGTCACCGCTGCGTCGAGGCCTGGTCCTTTGTCGCGCCGTGGTCCGGCTTCGCCATGAAAGCACTGATGGATTACGCCAAACCGGTGTCTGGCGCGAAATATGTCGTCATGAAGTCGTGGCTCAATACCGACGTGGCGCCGGCGCAGAACATGGTCTGGGTGCCCTGGCCCTACACCGAAGGGCTGACGCTGGAGGAAGCAAACAACGAACTCGCCTTTATGGTGACGGGCGCCTACGCGAAGCCTCTGCCCAAGCAGAATGGCGCGCCTCTGCGGCTTGTGACACCCTGGAAATATGGGTTTAAATCGACCAAGGGCATTCCACGTTTCATCTTCACGGATGAGCGCCCCAAAACCTACTGGATGGCTCTCGGCCCCGATGAATATGGCTTCTGGGCCAATGTGAATCCGGCGGTGCCGCATCCGCGCTGGAGCCAGTCATCCGAAGAAGTCCTTGGCACCGGAGAACGCGTCCCGACGCAGCTCTACAATGGCTATGGCGCTCAGGTCGCTTCGCTCTACAGCAATCTCAAGGACGAGCGCCTTTACATGTAAGCCAAAAGGAAAGGCCGGCGCGAGACGCCGGCCCTTTCCTCGGAGGCTGCGGACGGTTTGGCCGTCCGTCATCGGGAGGAGACCTCCTTTAGGGTTCACCTCAGCGAACCGCTTGATTCGGATATAGGTCCGCCGCGCGCGGTTCCAACGCCTATTCATTCAAGATTTCCGCGAGCGTTCCTGTCCGGGCGAGTCGGCGCCTTGCAGGGGACAATTCAGTGTCCCGCCGCCAAAAACCGCTCAGCCTCAAGCGCGGCCATGCACCCCATACCGGCTGCGGTTACGGCCTGGCGGAAAATCCTGTCTTTGACGTCACCCGCGGCAAACACCCCCGGGATGCTGGTTCTGGTGGAATCGGGAGCGGTGCGGATATAGCCGTCGTTGTCCATGTCCAGTTGGCCGCGAAAGACCTCTGTCGCGGGTGAGTGACCAATCGCAACAAACATTCATTCTGCGCGAATGTTGGAGAAATTCCCGGTGGAGACATCCTTCACCCGGACCGCCGAAACCGCTTTCGGATCACCGCCGCCGATCACATCGGCGATCACGGAATTCCACAAGATGCGGATTTTCGGATGGCGTTCGATCCGGTTCTGATTGGTTTTGTCTGCCCGCAGCACGTCGCGGCGATGGACCAGCGTCACTTCGGTCGCGAAATTGGTCAGGAACAGCGCTTCCTCGACCGCTGTGTTCCCTCC
>JANWHR010000213.1 GCA_025450355.1 Micropepsaceae bacterium | reverse complement strand
GCTTTCCCGGGCTGTTCGTCGATCTTGCCGACACGGTGAAGGACTTCGCCGCGGTGGTGAACGGAGAATACGACCATCTGCCCGAATCGGCCTTTTACATGGTGGGCACGATCGAAGACGCCGTGAAGAAGGCCCAGAAGATGGCCGCCGAAACGGCATAGCCATGGCCGATACCATCCATTTCGATCTGGTCTCACCCGAACGGCTGCTGCTGTCCGAAGATGTCCACATGGTTACGCTTCCGGGGGCAGAGGGCTATTTCGGTGTGCTTGCGGGACATGCACCTGTTCTGTCGGCGCTGAAGCCCGGCGTGATCGAAGTGCGAAATGGCGGCGACGGGCCGCTGAAACTGTTCGTGCGCGGCGGATTCGCCGAAGTGGATGGTCAGCGGGTCGTCGTTCTCGCGGAAGAGGCAATTCCCCTGGCCGACTTCGATGTTGGCGCCCTGGATCAGCGTATCCGCGACACGGAAGAAGACCTCGTGGCGGCCAAAACCGACGCCGAACGCACCCGCGTCGCCGAACAACTCGACCACCTGCGTCAACTTCGCTCGGTGTTCTAAAAAAGTGTCATTCCCGGCGCGAGCAAAGCTCGCGGGAAGGGAATCCATCAGCCGCGCGTCTGCGCGGCAAAAGAATCTCTTCGTGCGGCGGACGGCGCGCGGACGGTTTGCAGTTGCATTTTCGGGGCGATTTGCCGAAGATTCGTGTGGGGAACCAGGGGGTTTCGTGAATGCCGGACGGCGCCGTGTATCGGGCGGGGTGGACACTCGACGATATCCCCTGGTCGCGCTTTGATCCGTCCAAAGTCGATCCGGTGGTCTTGCGCGCCGTGAAGGCGGCATCGCTGGTTGAATTCAATGCCCCCGATTACGTGAAATATCTGAGCTCGGTCTGTCGCACCGGGCCCGCGGACGTGGTGCGCGACATCGAGCGCTGGGGCGGCGAAGAAATCCAGCACGGACTGGCGCTCGGGCGCTGGGCTGAACTCGCCGACCCGCAGTTCAATTTCAAAGCGGCTTTTGCCCGTTTCCATGCGCTCTATCGGGCGCCGCACTTTCAGCACGCCGACTCCTCGGTGCGCGGCTCGCGACGAGGCGAGATGATCGCCCGCTGCGTGGTCGAAAGCGGCACATCATCGCTGTACACGGCGCTGCGCGACGCCAGTGATGAGCCGGTGCTGAAGGCGATTGCGGGCCGCATTGCGGGCGATGAATTCCGCCATTACCGCCTGTTTTACGACATCTATCGCAACGATAGCGAACCCGACCTGCCGCGCTGGAAGAAGTGCCTGATCGCGCTGAGCCGGGTCAACGAGTCCGGCGACGATGAACTGCCCTGCGCCTATTACTGCGCGAACGTGCCTGAAGCGGAAAGCCGGGAAAGCCCCTACCGCCGCCGCCATTACGCCCGGCTCTATCGGGATACGATTATGAGTTTTTACCGGCGCCACCACGTCGAAAAGCTGCTGAAAATGGTTTTGATGCCGGCGGGCATCAATCCTTCGGGCAGGCTGGTGAGCTGGGCCGGCGCAATGGCCTTCACCTTTCTGACCCGGCGGGTCGCGCCGGCGCCGCGCACCGGTTGATGACGTTCCAGTTTTGAGTGGCGCGACGGCGCCGCTTGCGACAGATTGCATTCATGCCGGACAGCACTTTGCAAAATGCCCAAATCGCCTATCAGGCCGGACGCCTCGCGGAAGCGGGCCAGCTGTATGAGCAGATTTTGCGCGGTAATCCGCGAGATTTCGACGCTCTTTACGGGCTGGGACTGGTTTACCTGCACGCGCAGCAATTCGAACCGGCGCAAAATGTGCTGGGCGAGGTCGTGCGCCTTGATCCCCTGTTTGCCGACGGGTTTTGCGTCCGCGGCATCGCCCTGGTGAGACTGGGCCGGCATCAGGAGGGGCTCAGCTGTTTTGAGCGTGCACTGACGATCAGGCCTGATTCCATAGATGCGCTGGCGAATCACGCCACAACGCTGCTGGAGCTGCGGCAGTTCGAACCGGCGCTGGCCGAGCTGGAACGCGCGGTCGCCATCGATCCTGGGCATCCGGTGTCGTGGAACAGCCGCGGCAATGCGCTGGTGGGCCTTGGACGTTTTCGCGAGGCGGTGGAGAGCTATGACCGCGCGCTCGCGATTTATCCCGATTTTCCGGACGCGCGGCAGAATCGCCTGATTGCGCTGGGCGAATTGACCCGCGGCGGCCCCGGCTTTGCCGAGACGCTGTGCGCGCAGGCGAGTGAACTGATGCAGACCGGCATGTTCCCGGAGGCGCTGAAGCGCTTTGAGGAGGCGCTTACGGCCAATCCGGATCTGCTGATCGCGCGCATCGGACGGGCGACGGTTCTGCTGGAACTGAAGCGCCCCGACGAGGCGTTGACCGGTTTCGATCAGGCGCTGCAATCCGGCCCGCAAAACGCCGTCTGCTGGAACAACCGCGGCAACGCGCTCGCGATGCTGGGCCGCTTGCACGAAGCCATCGAAAGCTTTTCGAGAGCCCTTGCGATTGAACCGGGCCTCCAGATGGCCGCAGACAATCGTGAAAATGCGCTGTTTCAACTTGGCCGGCTTTCGCGCTGCCCGCCGGGCTACATGCGAAAATTGTTTGACGATTTCTCGACGCATTACGACGAGACAATGCTTGGGAAGCTGGAATATCGCGCGCATGAGCATTTGCGCGATTTTGCCGCCCGGATTCTGCCGCCACCAGGCACGCAACAGCGAATTCTCGACCTCGGCTGCGGGACCGGACTTGTCGCACGTTCGTTTCTCGATTGGGCAAATGGCGGGCCGATCGACGGGATCGATCTGGCGCCGCGAATGATCGAGACCGCCCGCCGTCACGGCATTTACCGGAATCTGATCCTGGGCGACCTGGAGACGGAGTTGGCGGCGCCGGGCGTCTCATACGATTTGATTCTCGCCGCCGACACGATGATCTACCTGGGCGATCTGTCCCGCTGCTTTTCCGGCGTATCACGCAGACTGGAGCCAGGCGGTCATTACCTGTTTGCCGCGGAAAGCCTTGACGGCGAGGGCTGGGAGCAGACGCCGAACAACCGCTTCCGTCATTCGGAAGCATATTTGCGCTCGGAGGCCGCAAGCGCCGGGCTGGAGCTCATGGACATCGAGCGTTGCACCCTGCGCACGGAATCCGGCGTTCCGGTCGGCGGGTTCGTAGTCGCGCTGCGAAAGCCGGGATAAGGATCGCGGGCTTCCACCTTTCTGGCGGGCCGAAGCGCCACTTCCGCCTTCACGGCACGCCATAGCGCTGCCTGCTTCGGGGCTGTCGAAGGCACCGCTACGGCGCGACGGCGGCGGCCAGCCCGCCTGCGGCCGAGGACGGCCGCGGTACAAGTCAGAACGTTCGCTTCACCATCAGCTGTTTGATTTCGGCGATCGCCTGGGCCGGGTTCAGGCCCTTTGGGCAGACATTGGCGCAGTTCATGATCGTGTGACAGCGATAAAGCCGGAACGGGTCTTCGAGGTCATCCAGCCGTTCGCCGGTATATTCATCCCGCGAATCCAAAATCCAGCGCGCCGCCTGCAGCAGGGCTGCCGGACCCAGGAAACGTTCCGGATTCCACCAATATGACGGGCATGATGTCGAGCAGCAGGCGCAGAGGATGCATTCGTACAGTCCGTCGAGCCTGGCCCGATCCTCCGGCGTCTGCAGCCATTCCTTCGTGGGCGGTGCGGTCTTCGTCTTCAGATGGGGCCCGATTTCGGCGTACTGCGCGTAAAAATTCGTCAGGTCCGGGACAAGGTCCTTCACCACGGGCAGGTGCGGCAGGGGATATATCTTGATGGTTCCGGACACGTCGGACATGGCTTTGGTGCAGGCCAGCGTATTCGAACCGCCGATATTCATCGCGCAGGAACCGCACACGCCTTCGCGGCACGAGCGGCGGAAGGTCAGTGTCGGGTCCACCTCATTCTTGATCTTGATAAGGGCATCGAGGACCATTGGCCCGCAGTCCTCGGTGTCGATCGTGTAAGTGTCCAGGCGCGGATTGGCCTTCACCTCCGGATCATAGCGGTAGATGCGCAGCCGCTTGGCGCGGTTGACCGGCCTACCATCCGCACGTTTGGGCGCCGGCCAGGTTTTCCCGGTCTGAACCCTGCTGTCTCTCGGCAATCTGAATTGCACCATTGAAATCAAACCAGGTGATTTTTGGATTTTTCAGCCATAGCAAGCGATTCGCGCACTGACAATCACGCCGTCGTCCTGGCGATGAACAGTTTTTCACCGCGTTGAAGGCCATACGTCAGGACGTCCTCACCCTCTGCGGTGAATTCCTCCAGCGCAAAACCGGCGGTTCGAATCCGCTGCCGCACATCTGCGCCATAAAGGCGCAGATGATCCGATTGGCCGAAATGCCGCTTTCGCTCCTCCGGCGTGCGCGCCACCCCGTTTTCATAAGTTCGCGACCAGCCTTCGATGACGGGCAGCATGATCAACGCCACACCACCAGGCGTGAGGACGCGATGGAATTCTGCGAGCGCGCGGCGGTCATCGACATGTTCCAGGACGTGTGAGCATACGATGCATTCGAAACTCGCGTCGGGGCAATCAATCGCCTCGATGTTCAACATGCGGTCTGCGCGCCCTCCGACGAGATCGGCAGACACATAGTGACGTGCACGTCTGCGGAGCAGGTCCGACATGCCTCGCTCGGGCGCAAAATGCAGAACGGACGCGTCCTGCAAAAACTGGCCGTGACCGGATAGCCACAGCGCCATCAGCCGGGAGCGTTCGGTCGAGCCGCATTTCGGGCAACGAACGTCGATCCGCTGCGGCCGCCCGGCGGGCATGAACCAGCCGTAATATCCGCAGAGGCTACAATGCCGGGGGAAACTCGCACCTTTGCTGCGCGAGGCGAAAACCCGGCGAACCAAACCGGAGATATTCGCTGTCCAGGTCATTCGGACCGGGGTTTAGCCGCGGAGACTGGCGATCGCGCTGGCATAATCGCCACTGTGAAAGACCGCCGTCCCTGCGACCAGAACATCCGCGCCTGCGGCAATCGCCTGTCTTGCAGTGCCGGGATTGATCCCGCCGTCCACTTCGAGCATGACCTCTCGCCCGGAGTTCTCGATGCGAACTCGCGCGGCCCTGATCTTCTCCAATTGGCTGCCGAGGAATTCCTGACCGCCAAATCCCGGATTTACCGTCATGATCAACAGCAGATCGATCATATCAAACAGCGGATCGATGGTTTCGATCGGCGTGCCGGGGTTCAGCACATAACCCGCTTTCTTCCCAAGGCTGCGGATCAATTGCAGTGTCCGGTGCGGATGAGGTCCGGCCTCAGGATGGATACTGATGATATCTGCCCCCGCCTCCGCAAATGCGGCGATGTATGGGTCGGCCGGGGCAATCATGAGGTGACAGTCAAACGGTTTTTTGCTGTGGGGCCGCAGTGCCCTGACAACGACCGGGCCAATCGTGAGATTTGGGACAAAATGGCCGTCCATCACATCGATATGGATGAGATCGGCGCCGGCCCTGTCCACCGCCTCGACCTCTTGGCCGAGGCGGGCAAAATCGGCAGAAAGAATGGACGGTGCGATGCGGATTCTGCTTGCCATCGGTAAAGTTTCTGCGCGATTCGGAACGCGCGGACAAGACGAAAAAGACGGCGGTGCGATTGACTTGCCCCCTCCCCTTCCTATTCTGCGGGCCAAATCGAAACAGCCCTTTTCTCAGGATAGGCAATGAGTGAGATCGAAAACAGCCCGGGGCCCGGCGGCCGGCCCTACGGCCGCCCATTGTCGCCTCATCTGCAGATCTGGCGCTGGTCCATCACCATGGCCGCGTCGATTACCCATCGGGCGACGGGAATCGCGCTTGCCGCAGGTTTTGTCCTGCTCGCATGGTGGTTGATCGCCGCATCGCTTGGGCCGGACTCCTATGATGTTTTCGGTCGGGCGGCCGGGACGATCATCGGCGAGATCATCCTGTTCGGCTTTTTGTGGTCCCTTTCGTACCACCTGCTCAACGGCATCCGGCATCTCGCCTGGGACACCGGCTACGGTTTTCGCGTGCCGACGGCGCATGTTACTGCGGCATTGGTCTATCTGGGGTCGTTGCTGCTCGCCGCCGGCGCATTTGCGGTGGGCTTGATGGTCAAAGCGGGACTGTCGGTATGACGCAGCCCCGTATCAGAACGCCGCTGGGCAAAATCGAAGGGCTCGGCTCTGCGCGCTCGGGAACGCATCATTTCTGGGCCTTGCGGGTGTCCTCCGTGGCCCTCATTCCACTGTCGATCTGGTTTGTCGCCTCTGCGCTTGCCTACGTCGGCGCCGAACAGGGCGCAGTCGCCGCCTATTTCGCCGAACCGATCAACGCGGTGCTGATGTTTCTTTTCATCATCACCTGCGCCTACCACTCGTCACTCGGCCTTCAGACCGTTATCGAAGACTATATTCATCAGGAGGGCACGAAAATCACGCTGCTCATTTTCAATCGCTTTGCCTGCTGGATCGTCGGCGCCGCAGCCGGTTATGCGCTGATCCGGATGGCTTTCGGGGCGCACTGACATGCCAGCCTATCCGATCACGGACCATACTTACGATGTTGTGGTCGCCGGCGCAGGCGGCGCGGGATTGCGCGCAACCCTGGAAGCGGCACGTCACGGGCTGAAGGTCGCCTGCCTGTCGAAGGTGTTTCCCACGCGCAGCCATACCGTCGCGGCGCAGGGGGGAATTTCCGCCGCGCTGGGAAATATGAGCGAAGATGACTGGCGCTGGCATATGTACGACACCGTCAAGGGCTCCGACTGGCTCGGTGATCAGGATGCCATCGAATACCTCTGCCGCCACGCTCCCGAGGCGGTTTACGAGTTGGAACATTTTGGCGTCCCGTTCTCGCGGATGGAGAACGGGAAAGTGTTTCAGCGCGCGTTTGGCGGCATGACGCTGAGATACGGGAAGGAACAGGCGCTCCGCACCTGTGCCGCCGCGGACCGGACAGGGCATGCGATTCTCCACACGCTGTACGGCCATTCGCTGCGCTACGACGTGAATTTCTTCATCGAGTATTTCGGCCTCGACCTGCTGATGGAGGACGGCCAGTGCCGCGGCCTGATCGCGTGGAATTTGGATGACGGCACGATTCACCGTTTCCGCGCCCATCGCACGATTCTGGCCACGGGCGGATACGGACGGGCCTATTTTTCCTGCACCTCTGCGCATACCTGCACCGGCGATGGCAACGCGATGGTGCTGCGCGCAGGGCTGCCCCTGCAGGACATGGAATTCGTCCAGTTCCATCCGACCGGAATTTACGGCGCCGGCGTTCTGATTACCGAGGGATCGCGAGGTGAAGGCGGCTATCTGACGAATTCCGCCGGCGAGCGCTTCATGGAGCGTTATGCGCCGAACGCGAAAGACCTCGCGTCCCGCGACGTCGTCTCGCGCGCGATGACGATCGAACTCCGCGAAGGACGGGGTGTTGGCCCGCTGAAGGACCACATTTATCTGAATCTGTCGCACCTGGATCCGAAGATCATCCACGAACGCCTGCCGGGCATCACGGAATCGGCGCGGATTTTTGCGGGCGTGGACGTCACAAGACAGCCCATCCCGGTCCTGCCCACCGTGCATTACAATATGGGCGGAATACCGGCGACTCATCTCGGCGAAGCGATCAGCGCGGCGGAAGGCAATCAGGACAGCACCGTCCCGGGACTGTTCGCGATCGGTG